>NZ_PQWO01000012.1 GCF_003231495.1 Acaryochloris thomasi RCC1774 | reverse complement strand
AGTTGAATGACATTGAGACCCAGTGGCGGCAACTTAAGGCTCACGAAATAGCGGGGCAGATGTTTAGCAATGAGTACGATTTAGCGATTGCCGTCATCGAAGGGATGACCGCTCGAGGTGAAAAGGGCAAATACAAGGTACACCGTCTTAAGTTTAATTCCGCCTAGCTACTTATTAGCGTTAGCAGCTGGTCTAAAGAGAGCGGTTCATTCGATAATTCAACAACAGTTGCAGTGGATGAGTCCTACCAATTCTCTGGCTTCGACAAGACTCACCGCGTGACTTCTGGCTTCGACTTCTAAGCGATTCTTTAGTCATATCGCCTGAACAATACCGGGATAGTTTTGAACTGATAGCGAAAGTTTAAGGCGCTCATTGCCTTGACTCTGTAGTGCTATTTGTACCTACCTATTGAGGCTAATCCTGATTTAAAGCGATTCCTTGTATTGCTCAGGTTGAAATCTGTAGATTTAGCCATATTTTCGAGGGGAAGATTTCTTCCTGCTCTATTTTCTCTAGCAATCATTTAGTAGTGAGTATCATGAAAATTCAAAGAATTCTTCCTCTTTCTGCAATTCTCGTTGGCTTCGCAGCTCTTCCTTCTTTGGCTGGAAGTTCCTACGTTGAGAACAGCTTCAATCTAAAGAATACTTACAACGGCTATTCTAAAACTGATGTTGATGTCAATCAGCTTTATCTGGGTACTCGTTCTGCTGGTTCTGATGCGACCAAGGATGAATACAGTATTACAAAAACTGATTACAACGAGAAGGGCGATGTTGCTGGCTCTTGGCGTGAGACTAATTTCTCAGAAGTTGATGTCGCTGATATTAGCGTTAGCAGCTGGTCCGAGGAAAGCGGTGCATTCATTAATTCAACAAAAGTTGCAGTGGATGAGTCCTACCAATTCTCTGGCTTCGACAAGACTCACCGCGTGACTTCTGGCTTCGACTTCTAAGCAATTCTTTAGTCATATCGCCTGAGCAATACCGGGATAGTTTTGAACAGGTAGCAAAAGTTTAAGACGTTCATTGTCTTGATTCTGTAGTGTTTCTGCAACTACCTATTGAGGTTAATCCCGATTTAAAGCGATTCCTTATATTGCTCAGGTCAAGATCTGTTGAGTTTATCAGTGTATGTGAAGGCGACGTGCCCTTCTCTATTTTCTAAAGCAGTTATTCAGTAGTGAATATTATGAAACTTCAAAGAGTTCTTCCTCTTTCTGCAATTCTCGTAGGTTTTGCAGCTCTTCCTTCCTTGGCTGGAAGTTCCTACGTTGAGAACAGCTTCAACCTAAAGAATACTTACAACGGCCATTCAGATACTAAGGTTAAGGTGCATGAGGTCTATAAAGGGACTCGTTCAGCCGGCTCCGATGCGGTGAAGAATGAGTGGAGCGTAACAACAACTGATTACACTGAGAAGGGTGATGTTGCTGGCTCTTGGCGTGAGACTAATTTCTCAGAAGTTGATGTCGCTGATATTAGTGTTAGCAGCTGGTCTAGTGAGCACGGTCGTTTCAAAAATACAACTGATGTTGCAGTCCATGAGTCCTACGACTTCTCTGGCTTCGACAAGACTCACCGCGTGACTTCTGGTTTCGACTTCTAGTTTTCGTATTTCTCTCTCATGGGTTAAGCCTTTTTGCTTTGAGAGCAGTGAGGCTTAACCTACAAGTCGTACGGGGTAAATTCTTGCAAACTAGATTGCATTTTAGTGACACCCCGATGGTTTTGATAACTTGATGGTGTTTAAAATGAAATGCCGTAGATTCCTCCCTCTTATCTGTTTCTCTTGGCTTGTAGCTTCACTGCCAGCAATAGCAGGCAGTGCTTATGTTGGGAATAGCCAAAGTCGGCGGGTCATCACAAATGGCAAGGCAGAAACTAGGCTCAATGTTAGAGAAGTTTATAATGGCGAGCGCGAAGCTGATGCCTTTGCGGTAAAGCGTGAGCGAGGTAAAACTTCAATTACCTACGTCGAAGATGGCCGCAACGTCCAAGAAGACACCTACTTTGACGTTACATCCAGAAGTTATTCCAGGGAGCAAGGCACTGTACTTAAGAACACAACGGTTCGTGTACAGGAGTCTTATGAGTTTACTGGTTTCCAGGAAAGTCACAGAGTTACAGCCGGGTTTGACTTTTAATCCGCACTTAGAAATTTGGGGGGCAAAAATTTATTAATGCCCCTATCGTTGGCCTAGGAGAACATGAAATGAATTATCGTCATTTAATGGCGGGTGCTTCAGTTGTTGGCTTGCTATTGTGTACTGCAGGGAAAGTGTCTGCACAGGCTACCACAAACAATATTGATGCTCCCAACAATGCAAACTCAACGGCGAATCCTGTCGTTGATCTAAACCAGCAGGGATCGCTTGTTAATACACAAGTGAATTCATTCCCTCTAGGCAGAAGTGTTGTTGGTAATGGTATCGCTGACTGCTCCAGCTCTGGTATTGCGCTATCTGCTTTTGGTAATGGAATCGGTCCCTTCGATACAGGTTCTATTGGTGGCTCATTTACCTATACCAAGTCATTTGGTGTAGATACCTGCCGAGCATATGCAAAGACACAATTAGCCAGAGCGTCTTTGGAAACTTGTTTGCTAGTCATTAGTAACTATTCCAAAATGATTAAATCTGGAATCAAGATTAGCTACGAAGATCTTAATCAGCTTGCTGGCCTTGAGTGCCCAACTGTCACCGTTCCGCAGCCTGGTGCCAGCCCATTTGGTGCTGCGCCACAGCAGAATAATCGTAATGCCCGAGGCCGTCAGCCACAACTGGGTCAACAGCAAGCGCAACCTGTTTCTCGACAGCAGCAAGCGGGCCAGCAACAAGTCCAGCCCGTCTCCCGACAGCAAGCTGAGCAGCTTATCAATGAGCCGTCTGCTACGAATCAAAATTTTGTACAGCAGCAGTCAGGCCAGCCCATTCAACCTGTTCAACAGCAGGCCGTACCTCAGCCGCAGCGACCAGTTCAGCCGGCACAGCTGCAGCGACCCGCAACGGCTAGCACTCAGGAATCAAGTGTTCAAGCACGGCAGTAGTCTGAATCATCCTTGGCTTAAGTTGAGCTGTCGTTAGGGATGTTTCTTTACTCTTGAATAGAGATGATGGTTATAAATGGTAGCTGCCTACCCTGTCGAAAAGCGAGAATTGTTAGTATGAAACCCAAATATGTTCTTGTGCTTTCACCTTTTTGGCTCTTGACATTTGTATTGCCAAGCCTGGCACAGAATGCTTCTGGCACAACTGTGATGAACTTCGTTGTCAGCCCACAGGGGCATGCAGAGCGTAACAACCGTGTTGTGACAAGGGAACAAACGAGTGAAAATGGCTTCTCTATCACCACTGATTCTCAACGTGACTCCAGTCATACCTCTAATCGGGCCAATGGTGCCACAACTACAACCGTTTCTGATAACGGCACTATAAATACCTCTATAACGAGAGAGCGTGGAGAAAGGCTAACAACCACCGTCTACGAATTCAGTGAATCTTTTGATTATGCTGATTTTGTGCATACAACCAATGTCACAACGGGTGCCAGTGGAGATCGCGGACCTCGACGGAGTAGTCCAGAGCCACAGGTAGGACCGCGAGGCAGATAGGCTCGGCTCAATCGCTGAGTAGTTTTCTTTGGGAATACATTGATCAATGTGCCAGTCGTGGTTGTAGTAGACGAAAAGCACAGATGGCCCAAATATCTTTAAAGGAGCTATATCTTGTGGGAGGGATGCAGCTTCTCAAAGGCATTATTTCATGTTCTTTATATCTTTTTTACATAAATTAAGCTACTAAACGAAAAGATAATTCTGCCCTTTATTCTATCTGTTCTGCTGTGAGGCTTGTCCCATGAAAGTTCCTGTACTTGCGTTAACAACTCTATCGGTGGCCTTGGCATCGTTTACAAATGGGGCCAACGCGCAAATTATCTTTGGTCAGTCTACTTCTCCTCAGGCAACGCCTGCCGAGGCATTTTTCCTACCTGCAAATTCTGTAGGTGGATTTTCCGGTAATGCATTTACAGCGGGTGGATTTTCCGGAAATGTATTTGCTGCCGGAGGGTTTGGGTTTGGCCTCAATGGATTTGGCTCTAGTTTCTTCCCTCCCCAAGGATTCTATCACTACTTGTTTTTGCCACAGTACGCTGCGGCTTACAATGAAATCTATTCAGATTTTCAGTATGATTTGCCAAAGGGAAAAGTAACCTACGATTTTACCGTTATTAAATCCTTTGAATACGAGGGGAAGTAAGACAAGTTAATTAATACAGAAAGAAGATACGAATTTCCTTTCCTTGGCCTATTTACTTAAGTTTTCTTGATTTTCAGAACAGTAAAAATCTTGTCTGCGCAGGCTTTTTTCGTGTCTATAATTATTTTTTTGTCATTTCTATACTTACAGAGATTATCGACCAACGACGAAATATCAAGTCTATAGAGCGATCTGAGCCGGCTTCAGGAGATTAATTCAACTCAGGCATTCTTTTTTAGCCAGCCTTGATCTACTGTTTTATCTGCATCGGTGAAGATCAGGTAATTCTGTATCCTAAATAAACTTTTTGCCGTTATTTTGCTGTTTTTTATCTCTAGGGCCACTTAGCTATTGAAAGATCAAAAGAGGTGATAGAAAAGATTCTCTGCTGCTCTTTAATAGGTCAGCCTAGAAAGCCTTTCCGACTTCCTAGGCTGATTTTCTGAGCGTCCTCTAAGGTCTTTATTTCTTAAGATTTTGGTGAGGTTTCACCCCTCAAGAAATTTCTTTGCCTCTGCATCGCATCAGATGAAATCTGGCGATCGCTTAATACTCCCGGACGGCAAACTTTTGTGGCCCAAGTTCCACTGTATTGAGTGATCTTGATCGGCTGTCCAGGCGCTAGGCCCATGTGAGCAATCTTTCTCTTCGAAAGCGTTGTGATAAAACGTTCTCCTTCAGGTGTCACCATGCCAATTTTTGTCCCTTCCACGATAACTAGAGTGCCTTGGTAAATCTTTTTGATCTTAGGAGGCGCGAGACGCGTAATTCTACCTCGGCGATCCGTGTTAAAACCCATTAAGCCGCCACGCCTGATTTGACTCCCTGCGGAATTAGAAGCTAGCAAGTAGGTTTTATTCTTTCCGTTTAAGAGACGAACCGAGACTTTATTGCCTTTGATAGAGTTGACTAATCCATAGTTATCCAAAATTTCTGATGACTTTGGAGTTATGGGGGCCCTATCAAGATTGCTTTGTAGCGTAGGTGTTTGTTTTGGCGCTGGCGCTACTACTGCATCTGCAACACTATTCCTTTGAATGGTGGCTGAATTTTCTAGTTTAGGTTCTGCGGTAAGGCCTGGTGCTAAAGGTCTCAGTAATGCAGCACCATGTTCAACAGATTGGTCAGCTTCAACTGCGGGTGCTTGAAATTCAGGAATGGCTTGTGCCATGGCGGAGGAAGTTGGAACTATTGGTAAGTTAATGTCTGAGACAACAGCTTCCGTTTTTTCATCTTTCAGCACCTCGGACTCAGTATTAGTTTCTTCAACGATTTCTGAGGCCAAAGCCAGTAAAGATGCACTGCTATCAAAGCTGTGAGATGTCTTTAACTCTGGAGCTTGAATTTCAGCGATTGTCTGTGCGGAAGGAGTGAATGTTGGAGCTGTTGGGAAGTTGATGTTCTGTACAACAGGCTCTGGTGTTTCAACTACCTGTGACCTAATGCCTGCGTTGGCTGGTTCAACAGTTTCTGAAGCCAGAGCCAGTAAAGATGCACTATTGTCAAAGCTGTGAGATGTCTTTGATTCTAGTGCCTGGATCTCAGCGATTGTCTGTGCAGAGGGTTTGAAGGTTAGCGTTGCTGAGAAGTCAATGTTTGACGTAGAAACTTCTACTACTCCATTTGTAATAGGCGTCTTTTCAATATCTAGTCTTGCGAGAGGTTGGAGATCAGGAGAAGCTAAGACTCGGGGAGGAATATTAGGTCCCTCTAAATGCTTAGGCTGCTTAGAGTAGCTTGTAACTGTTGTCTCAGCATCTGATAGAGGAGCAGAGGCTACAAGTATCTCTCCCTGAAGATTCTGATCGGCGTAAGAATCTATAGGAGATGGAGAAGTCGTGGTAATACTTTCGTCTGCGGCGGCGACAGCTGTTGCAGCTGTACAGATTCCCGTGATCGCAAGTGTGAGAGCTGTATAGTAAATTCTTTTGTTCATGGGGGATACCTGAATCTAAGGCTTTTTCTTAACTGCCCCCCGGCATATTTTAAAGGCGCTGACTAAGCTCTAGATGCTGATTGACTTGGTCTTAGGCCGCTGGTCTATTCTACTATATTTTTCTTTGAGTGTAGTATATGTTGCCGATATTTAATTTCTGCCTGCATACCATGCATCCGAGAGTCCGCTTCCCTCTCTGATTTAAAGAAGAAAATGACTTACAGGCTCACTGCGAAGACGGCTCTAGAAGACGGATGTTGTATTGACTGCAATCTAAGATCGGAAACAGCCCTTTATGAGCCTTTCTAAGGGGTAATTTAGGGCTGTTAAAAACAAGCTGCTTTGTATAGGTGAATGATTTCTCATTTTCGATTTTGAGAATGATATAGGTGATGGGCGATATTGCTTGGTGCAGAGTGTTGTTTATGGAATTGCGATCGCAACTCCATAACAACCTCTAAAACTGAGATTTCCACCATGCTTGCATAGCGGAAGTCTCAAAAATCATTAACGCTGAATCAAGCCAGAACTCTAATCAATGACTACTGTTCTTGAGGAATAATAGTGCCACGCCCTTGCTCCGCCAGGATCGGGAAAGAATCATCATCATTGAGTGCTCCTGGCTGACACACCTTCGTGGCCCACGTTCCTCGATATTGGGTGATTTTAATGGGTTGACCGGGAGCTAAACCCATCCGAGCAATCTTATTCTTGGCTAATGTGGTGATGAAGCGGTCACCCTGAGGCGTCACCATGCCGATCTTCTGACCGTCGACAATGATTAAAGTGCCGGTATAAACCTTGCGAACTTGAGGGGGTGAAAGCCTGGTAATTTCTCCCTTGATGTTTGTCCTAAATCCAACGAGACCGCCGCGCCTTAGCTTAGCGCCTACAGTGTTTGAAGCGAGAAGATACGTCTTGATATCTCCATTTAAAAGCCGAACAGAGACCTTGTCATTTTGAATGCCCTTGATCAACCCATAGTTGTCTAAAAGTTCTGGCTTTTGAAATGCACGATGATTAATCGGCGGAGGAAGGGGAGCGCCACCAAGCTGCCCCCCTGCAGGCTGAATGGAACCATTGGGGGCTAATGAAGCGGCCTTATTGTCTTCTGCAGAGACGGATGTGGCCACGGCCAGCACGCTTGCTAGAGCCAATAATAGCCCTGGGCTGATTATTCTCATTATTGGGTTCCCCTGTTCTAAAACTTGATCTGAACGTTGCCCCACCGCATGTCCGAATGCTTTCTTATTATTCATTAAAAATAGAGCATCTCGCATCCTCATTCTGTCTTTAAATCTTGGAGAGCGCAATATTTATATCTGGCAAAACAAATAACTTTTATAACAGTCGTAACGACCTAAGGTTTTGAAGTTTTTTATTTCGGGAAAATTAATTTTTCCTTAATCAAAATAAGCTTGTCGTATATACGGCCGATGATGTTCGTGTTCTTATCTTGTAATTGTCAGATATTGGGTTAGCAGAGGATGAGCGAGATGCTCGAAAGGTGAAATCGTGGGGATTTGCCTTAGGCTCCCTGAAAGTCAAAGGCCCACTCTATAATGAAGTCACTGATCCTTCCTTTTTGTGCATGTCCTCTGAACTCGCTACAGCCGTAGAAAGTCGCCGTAACTTTGCGATTATTTCGCACCCGGACGCGGGTAAGACAACGCTAACGGAAAAGCTCTTGCTTTATGGAGGCGCGATTCATGAAGCTGGAGCCGTGAAGGCTCGGCGAGCGCAGCGTCATGCGACCTCTGACTGGATGGAAATGGAGCAGCAGCGCGGCATCTCCATTACTTCGACGGTGCTGCAGTTTGCCTATCAGGATTGCCAGATTAATCTGTTGGATACGCCGGGGCACCAAGACTTCAGCGAAGATACCTACCGAACCTTAGCGGCGGCGGACAATGCTGTGATGCTAGTAGATGCGGCCAAGGGTTTGGAACCACAAACGCGCAAGCTATTTGAAGTGTGTAAGTTGCGATCGCTTCCCATCTTTACCTTCATCAACAAGCTCGACCGACCCGGCCGAGAGCCGCTGGAGCTACTGGACGAGATTGAGCAAGAATTAGAGCTGCAGACCTACGCCGTGAACTGGCCGATTGGGATGGGCGATCGCTTTAAGGGTGTTTTTGATCGCCGCAGTCGCAAAATTCATCTGTTTGAGCGCAGCGGTCACGGTCGGCGGGAAGCGAAAACAACCATTGTCGATATCGGTGATCCGAAGATTGAAGATTTACTAGATCAAGATCTCTACTTCCAGTTCAAAGACGAGCTAGAGGTGATCGAGGAACTCGGTCCTGAGCTAGATATGGAAATGGTTCATGCGGGTTTGATGACGCCGATCTTCTTCGGTAGTGCCATGACTAACTTTGGCGTGGAGCTATTCCTAGAAGCCTTCATGGACTACGCTTTGAAGCCCTGTGCTTATCACAGTACGTTGGGTGATATTGAACCCACCTATGAAGACTTTTCAGGGTTCGTGTTCAAGCTGCAGGCCAACATGGACCCGAAGCATCGTGATCGCGTCGCTTTCATTCGCGTTTGCTCCGGTAAGTTTGAAAAAGACATGACCGTCAGCCATGCTCGCACCGGCAAAACGATTCGTCTTTCCCGCCCTCAAAAACTATTTGCCCAAGGTCGAGCTTCAATTGACGAAGCCTATCCTGGGGACGTGATTGGCCTCAACAATCCAGGCATGTTTGCTATCGGCGACACTATCTTTCAAGGTAAAAAACTTGAGTACGACGGTATTCCCTGCTTCTCACCGGAACTATTTGCCTATCTCAAGAACCCAAATCCCTCTAAGTTCAAGCAGTTCCAGAAGGGAATCTCCGAGCTGAGAGAAGAAGGGGCGGTGCAGATTATGTACTCTGCTGATGAGTCTAAGCGCGATCCGATTCTGGCGGCGGTGGGTCAGCTTCAGATCGAAGTTGTCCAGTTCCGGCTGCAAAATGAATACGGGGTTGAAACTCGCCTAGAGCTGCTGCCCTATACGGTGGCCCGCTGGGTGAAGGATGGATGGCCCGCGTTAGAGAAGGTGGGACGTATCTTCAATGCAATTACGGTCAAAGATAGCTGGGACCGGCCAGTGCTGCTGTTTAAGAACAGCTGGAATCTGCATCAGGTGAATGGTGACCACCCTGATTTGGTCTTAGATGCGATCGCACCCGTTACGTCTGGCCAAGTTTCTTGAAACGCAAAGGAGTCAGTCGAGTTAGGCGTCAACTAAGACGGCAAGTCCCAGGCTGAGGATCTTATGACGACCTTAAGACACGACCCAACTTTGACAATTGGTCTAGAATTAGTAGGTAGATCTACACGGTTAGAGTAAACATATGAGCGCGGGAGAACTACAGACAGGTCATGCCCTATCTGAGCGTGAGGTGCAGGTGATCGAGTTAGTGTCCTCTGGGCTCAAAAATGAGGAGATTTCGCAGCGCTTAGAGATCAGTAAGCGCACCGTAGACAATCACATCAGCAATATTCTCACCAAGACAGGGACTGAGAATAGAGTGGCCCTTGTTCGCTGGGCCTTAGAGTGGGGAAAGGTTTGCCTCGATAATGTAAACTGCTGCTTGCTGCCGAATGGTTCAATGGAGGCTTCTGAGTCTTCGCGAGTTGAGTCCTAGTCTTAGTTATTGAGCTTATCCGTGACGTTGCAACAATACGATATTCAATATTCTGAACTACCGCTGGCCGTTTACAGTGAAATTGCGGCTCATCTAGGTCAGGTTGAAAGCGTTGAGACCGAGCTGCTGCCGCAGGATGCCCAAGAATTTGATTATATGCAAAGTCAGGTAGGTTGGCTGCGAATTCGTCATCCTGAAAGTCTTGCAAAGATCGATCAGGAGCAGCTGGAAAAAATACTAGACTTCTATGCCGAACGCTTTGGTGCATGGAAACGCCGTTCAGATGATATTGCCTGAACCTAAGGTTTTCCTTGTCTGACGCGACATAGCTTTTGAGAGCATTTTGTTAGCAATTGACAGTCACTAAAACATAGAGTTTCTCTACGCAACTTTACAGATATGAATGCCTCTTTATTGCTTTTGTAAGATTGCTGTGTGGCGCTATCTTTGTATTTCCTTAAGGTTTTTCTATCAGCATCTCAGCATAATTACAGGCTTATCTAGCTGCTGTCGGTTAAATGCGCTCAAAAATTCAGTAATCGTCCGGTATTTTTTTTTAGTGATTCGCCCGAACATAGAAATATGGTCACCAAGACCGTCTAACAACATTCACAAGAGAGCCTATCGACATGCTTGAGTCCCTATTAGCAGAAGCCCTAGCCGTTACCCAAGATAATCTGCAAATGGCCCAAACTATTCTCGAGTGTGCTGAAGAAGCTGCTGAAGATCTTGATCCTGCTGTGAAACAGCGCCTCAACTTGGTACACATCGGTCTGGCGATGTCTCTCCAAGCGTTTGATGACGAAAACCTCCAAGAACTTATTTCTTCTGAGCTTTTAGGTTATTCGTAATCACGCTACAGGAGCGCGGCGGCTCGTTCTGCTAACATTGAGCGCTCGCCATGATGCAGCGTCACATGCCCCGCGAGTGGCTCCTTTTTAAATCTTTCGACGACGTAGGTGAGACCATTGCTGGCTGCATCGACATAGGGGTTGTCAATCTGTTCAGGGTCGCCGGTCAGCACAACCTTTGTTCCCTCGCCCGCACGGGTCAGAATTGTTTTGACTTCATGGGGGGTTAGATTTTGAGCTTCATCTACGATTAGGAACTGTTTGGGAATCGTGCGGCCACGAATGTAGGTCAGCGGTTCAATTTGCAGTAAACCCTGCTCCATGAGTTCTTCGTGGCCACGCCGCCAGTGGCTGGGTTGGCCAGTGGTGTCTTGGGTGCCAAAGATCAAATCAAAGTTGTCATAGAGGGGCTGCATCCACGGGGTTAGCTTCTCTTTAATATCTCCGGGCAGATAGCCTAAGTCACGCCCCATGGGAATATTGGGGCGAGCAATTAATAGGCGACTGTAGCGCTGTTCATCGGCCACCTGCTGCAGACCGGCTGCGATCGCAAGTAAGGTCTTCCCGGTGCCTGCCTTGCCTACCAGCGTGAGCAAAGAAATCGAATCGCGCAGCAGTAGCTCAATCGCAAAGCGCTGCTCTCGGTTGCGTGGAATCACTTGTGAGATGCCGGCGTGGGGAATTTTAGCGAGGGGCTGCACCTGACCGCTATGGCCGTCGACCACGGCCAAGGCTGTGTGAGCTGGATTGACGGAGTCCACCAGCGTTAGGCTCTGGTTGGGTAAGAAGGGACCGTCTAAATCCACGCCACCCTGCTTAAACAAATTGTTGATGGACTCGGCATCCACGATCACTTCAGAGATGCCGGTGTAGAGATCGCCAACATTTACCTTGTCCGTTTCGTAATCTTCGGCAGCCACACTGAGGGCATCCGCCTTCAGACGCAGATTCGTATCCTTACTTACCAAGACTAACGGACAATTACACTGGCGCTGCAGCTCTAGCGCCACTGCCAAAATAGAGTTATCCCCTCTGTCGCGCTCTAGCTCTGGAGGCAGTTCCTGTAAGGTTTCTCGGTTGCAGAGTGCCACCCTAAGATTGCCGCCGCCTTCGAGGACGATGCCCTCAAATAGATTTCCCTGCTGGCGCAGACCGTCTAGCTCGCGCGACACCTGACGAGCATTGCGTCCGGTTTCTTCTGGCTGTTTTTTGAAGCGATCAAGCTCTTCGATAATCGTCATCGGCAGCACCACGTCGTTGTCCTCAAACTGATGCATTGCGGCGGGGTCGTGCAACAGCACATTGGTATCTAGGACAAAGACTTTTTTCATTCGTGTTCTGTCGGGGGAATGGGGCGGTGTAGACGTAATTTTATCTGGCCTGCAGGCTTCATTACTATACCTTGCACTTTCGCCGAGACTTGCTTGCCGATGGCCGAGCCGAGTAGGATGGCAAGTGCCCTATTCTGTCCGAAAGTCATGAGCGATTCTGTTCTCAAACTGCACCATCCGGCAGCTGACGCAACGGCAACAACCTGGACAATTCACTCTGCGACGCCCATCTGTCTTCGTGGAACGGTGAGGGTCCCTGGAGATAAATCCATTTCTCACCGCGCTTTGATGCTCGGTGCGTTGGCTACGGGAGAAACTGAAATTAGGGGACTGCTGCTGGGCGAAGACCCTCGCAGTACGGCGGCTTGCTTTCGGGCGATGGGCGCTCAGATTTCGGAACTGAATACAGAGCGAGTGACGGTCCAGGGAATTGGTTTGGGACAGCTTCAAGAGCCGGAGTCTGTGCTAGATGCCGGAAATTCCGGGACCACACTCAGGCTAATGCTGGGGATTTTGGCCTCCCATACGGACCGGTTTTTTGTAGTGACGGGGGATGATTCGTTGCGATCTCGTCCCATGGGCAGAGTGGTCAAGCCTCTAGAGCAAATGGGAGCCAAAATTTGGGGACGGCAGGGGGGCAAGTTTGCACCGCTAGCCATCCAGGGTCAAAAGCTGCAGCCGATTCACTATCAATCGCCCATTGCCTCGGCGCAGGTGAAGTCCTGCGTGATGCTGGCAGGTCTCATGTGCGAGGGAGAAACGATCGTAACTGAGCCACACCAGTCCCGCGATCATTCTGAGCGGATGTTTCGGGCTTTTGGGGCTGATGTGGAAGTAGATGTTGAAGCCTGTCGGGTAGTGGTGAAAGGACCGGCGCAGCTCAAAGGGCAGCCCGTGACGGTCCCAGGAGATATCAGCTCTGCTGCTTTTTGGATGGTGGCGGCCGCCATCGTGCCAGATTCAGACCTGATGATTGAGAATGTTGGCATTAATCCTACCCGAACTGGGGTGCTAGAGGCGCTGCAGCAGATGGAGGCTGATATTACCCTGGAGAACCAGCGGACTGTAGCGGGTGAACCCGTGGCTGATATCCGTGTTCGCCACAGTAAGTTGAAGGCTTGTCGTATTGAGGGGGCGATTATCCCTCGATTAATTGATGAAATACCGGTGCTGGCGGTGGCGGCTGCGTTTGCAGAGGGGACCACCGTAATTCGAGATGCGGCTGAACTGCGGGTGAAGGAAAGCGATCGCCTCACGGCAATGGCAACACAGCTTCAGAAGTTTGGGGCTCAGGTGAGTGAGCATCCTGATGGCTTAGATATTACAGGGGGGACACCGCTGCAGGGCACTGAAGTCGAGAGCTGGGGTGATCATCGTATTGCTATGAGCTTTGCGATCGCATCTCTCAACGCCACCGGCACTACCACGATTCACCACGCAGAATCAGCCGCCATCTCCTACCCCGACTTTGTTCCTACCCTAGATGCCGTCGTCCACAATTAAACGCCCCAGGCTGAGCAACTAAAGTCGGTCGTAAGCAATGTTGGGTTCCGAATAGATTCAGAACTCAAGTTTCATAACGGCATCTTTACCTTGATGAGGCTAGGATTCCAGATCTGCCAGCAACGCATCCAGTTCAAAAAGTTTGCTCGCCTTCTTCTCCTCGACAGGTGGAGGTGAAGGCGGACGTGAGTCTGAGCTTTCTTTGATTTTTTGATCCACGAGGTTCGGCAGATTAGCCATCTCAGTGGAAACCTGAGATGAGACGTTATCGATGCGTGTGCCCATGCTGTGAAGCTGCCCCTGCAGCGCCTGCAGCTGTTCTCCTTGGCCCTGAATCGCCGCCGGATCAAGAGAGGGTATCGCTTCGATCTTGCCATCTAAGTTATTAAGATGCTCTTTAATCGGGTTCAAGGCTGTCTGCATTTGAGCTTCAATCTGCTCGGTCGGCAGTTCGCCTGTGCCCTGCTGTACTCCCTCTAGGCGTCCCTGAATATCATTGATTTGATTCTGGGTGTTTTCAACAGCGCCACCGACGCCCTCTAGACGTCCCTGAATCTCGTTGATTTGATTCTGGGTATTATCGACAGCACCACTGACGCCTTCTAAGCGTCCTTGAATATCATTGATTTGATTTTGGGTGTTATCGACGGTGCCACCGACGCCCTCTATACGTCCCTGAATGTCGTTAACTTGATTTTGAGTGTTATCAACGGCACCGCGTACCCCAGCCACTTCATCGGTAATCCGCTGCTGGACACCTTCAAGCTGCCCTTGAGTGCCTTCCACGGTGCCCCGAACAGCAGCTAGCTCATCGGAAAGATTAACAAAAGCGTTGTCTACCTTGGTATTGAGACCTTCTAAGTGCCCCTGTAGCTCTAGCACCTGGCCTGAAGATCCAGCGTTAAAGCTGCTGCCTTCAGCATCCCCTTCGACGGGCTGGTTGTGGAGACGATCATTTAAAGCCGAAACCTGTGTTTGTACGGGAGTGAGCATCGCCTGCAGCTCAGCCCGTAGTGGTTCTAAGTTGGGTACGGATTCTGCACCGTTGTCGCGCTGCTCTAGGTTTGCGATCGCATCCCGTAGTGTCGCCAGTTCGCCACTCATATCGGGTCCGACAACCGTTGCTTCAGGCGCATCGGCAAGCTGCTGCTTCACCGATTCGATGGCTTCAGCTAACTCAATCTGGTGGGCTCGGAGCTGATCCATATCAGCAGCCAAGGCCGTTTGTGGTTCGCCCGTTTCACTGACTGGGGCGAGCGCTTTCTCTTCTAGGGCTGAGACATTCTCAGACACCGCCGCAAGCGCGGCCTGCATCTCGGTCAGATCAATCGCCTCGCGCACCTCAGGCAGCTCTTGGAAACCAGCCCTCAACTCTTGAATATCGCTGGTCAAGAGGTTCTGAATCTCCGTGGTGTCTGCAAACATCCGCTGACGCGTAAGCTGATTGAGGTTTCGCCGATTTAGCAGGTTAAGACACACCGAAAAGGTGAGAGGAGCTGCTGCAAACACCGCACTCTGACCGAGACCAGTTGCGATCGTGCCACCGACAGCCGCTGCGGCTGAAATATACTCCACAACCTGGAATTTAACGTTGCGGTTAATCATTTTCTCCAGCATTGTCTCTGGATCGTTCTTAAGATCCACAATGCTATTATCTTTCAGGTCTTTCATGCCGTCTCCTGTCCAAGGCGTTCCATATTATACTCCCCCCCTTGAGATAGGACTAAACTATCGCAGAATGCAAAGTTAGTGTCACAAATTATAGGATTTTGCTAACCTCCGAGGTGACTATGGCGAGCAACCGCTCTTTATCGATCGGTCACTAGCGCTCACCTTTGCCATCAAAATTCTGAGCAGATAGAAAGAGCCACTGGTTTTGATGTTGCCCACACACGACTCATTAAACCCTAATAATTGATGATGGACCCACTCTATTGAAGCTAATCGCCATCAATTGTACACATATACCTGTTAATCGGAGTTGCACAAATCAGAGCGCGCTCCTCAATAACAAATTTGAAGCTGCAGTGGCAAGAGTAGGAACGCTGCTTTTTACGTCATTAGCCGCACTCCGACTCGCACTACAGCGCTCCAAGTATTGCTGAAAAAATGAGCGGAAACGCAGGCTTGATAGAGCTAGGCCAAGATGGCTTGGGACTCCCGTGCCATCAGCTTAAGAAATTCAGCCCAGAGGAATCGCGTCATCTCACCTGGGCAATGGGGGAGCGGCTGTCGATCGATGTGGTTGACGGGCATAATCAATCGAACAGAGGAGCTGAGAAAGGCTTCCTCGATGCCATCTAAATCAGTGGGCAGCAGCTCTCGCTCTTGATGGGAAACATTATGTTCGGCCATAATCTGCAGCAGAAACTGTCGGGTAATCCCTTTAAGAATGCCGACTTCTGCAGGAGGTGTATAGACAACACCTGCCTTGACTATCCAAAAATTGCTGGTGGTGGCTTCTGTGATCTGACCCTGCGTATTGAGCATTAGGGCATCATCAGCGCCTTGATGCTGTGCTTCTAAAAGAGCCAAGATGTTGTTGAGATAATTCCCTGTCTTGGCGGCGGGAGATAGAGCGCGTGGGTCGTTGCGTCGTCTTGCTCCGATTGTGAGATGCAGCCCCGTTTCCGAAAGCGTCGGTTCTGGAGAAATTTCAGAGATCACAATCAGCAAGTTGGGCTTTAGATTTGCACCGGGCTGCAGGCTAATGGTCGCTTCTGTACCTCGACTCACCACAAGCCGTACGTAGGATTCCTGCCAAGATGCCTGCTGCAGCGTGCGCTCGATCTCTGCGCGCATCTGGCTATCACTCCAGGGAATCTCTAGGTATAAGTAGTCGGCTGACTGACGCAGGCGATCTAGGTGTTCCTGTAGGCCAAACAATCTTCCCTGAAAGGTGCGAGTGACTTCGTAGATGCTGTCACCGTAGAGAAATCCCCGATCTAAGATCGAAACCTCCGCCGTTTCGGAGATCACCCCGTTCAAATTTGTCAGTAGACCCATAGCTGCTTATCGCTTACGTACCCTGACAATTTACCTGAATGCCTGGGGCAGTTTGCGACTGGCGATGGATTTTAAAGCGTATGCTCTAGGCTAAGCACTTTCAATTTCTCGCTTCATGCGCTCTAAGGTTGTGTTCATTTGGTCAAACATCTTTTGGGGCGTCATACCGAACTGACCTAGCTGCGTGTTGAGCTGCTCTACGGTCATTTGGGCCATGAAGTCATCGGATAGTTCAAAACGCTTCATGAAGATGCGGTAGCGGTCCATCATTTCTTCCATCTTTTTGATGAAGATGACTTTACCGTCTCGGTCGAATTTGCCATAGTCACCCCCAAGCTGCGTGAGAGACTGATAGTCTTCGAACAAGCCTTTGGCTTCCTGCTGCACAATATCAGAATCAAAAAAACTCATGATAATGAATGATACCCCTTGAGTTGAAATGGTAACTAGACTGGCGTGTCTGCTTGATATCTTTATGGTATCGCCTGAACCCGCTCTGGCCTAGCTCAACGGATTAGGGAAAACCGTAATTCTACTCATCATCACTCGGCATGCAAATTTATCTAGACTACGGTGCTACAACGCCCTGCTGTAAAGATGCGATCGCATCCATGCAAAATCTTTGGCAACATCAGTGGGGTAACCCCTCTAGTCTGCATCAATGGGGCCAGCGGTCCGCCACAGCTCTAGAAGAAGCCCGCATCCAAGTCGCTGAACTGATCGGAGCTTCTGCTGAGACCCTTACCTTCACCTCCGGCGGCACTGAAGCCGATAATCTGGCGCTGTTGGGCGTGGCCCATCAGTACACAACGCCGCAGCACCTGATTATCTCAAGCATTGAACACTCGGCCGTTTCCAACTGTGCCCAGTGGCTAGAATCACAGGGCTGGCAGGTGACTCGATTGTCGGTCAATCGCCAAGGACTCATTGACCCAGCGCAGCTGCAAAAAGCACTACAGCCCAACACGACTCTCGTCTCAATTATCTATGGGCAAAGTGAGGTGGGCACTCTGCAGCCTATTGAAGTGCTGGGCCGTATTGTGCGTGATCACGGTGCTTTGTTTCATACCGATGCGGTGCAGGTGGCGGGGCGGTTGCCAATTGATGTTCAGGCATTACCCGTTGATCTACTCTCTCTCTCAAGCCACAAACTCTATGGTCCTCAGGGTGCGGGTGCCTTGTATGTTCGCCCCGGCATCACACTCACTCCGATGCTAACTGGCGGTGGTCAAGAAGCAGGATTGCGCTCTGGAACGCCAGCGGTTCCGACAATGGTGGGGTTTGGGGTGGCTGCGGCTCTGGCCGCTCAAGATATGGCCCATGAGACTGAGCGTCTGCGTAAACTGCGCGATCGTTTATTTGAGCAGCTCTCACCTATCTCTGAACTATTCGTGACGGGAGATCGACAGCAGCGTCTGCCTCACCATGCGAGTTTCTATCTGCAGCCTCAGGGTGATTCTCCCATTAGTGGCCGCGCCATCGTTAGGCAGATGAACCTCGCTGGAATTGCCATTAGTGCTGGGTCCGCTTGCCACAGTGGAACTCTTTCCCCTAGCCCTATTCTTAAGGCGATGGGCTATAGCGATGCAGAAGCGAGGGCAGGCATTCGACTGACCCTAGGCCGCGCCACCACTGAAGCAGATATTGATTGGGTGGCGGTTGTGCTGCCGCAGGTTTTGACGCAATTGGGGCAGCGAACGATTGCGGGTGTACGTTGAGGAGTTTAAAACTGATCGTCGTAGCTATTACCCGCGTTGGCCTCAGTATCTCGCTTCGAGCCTAATAGGTCTAAGCGGTCTACTCGAATTACAGGCTTAGAACGTTGAGCGCCTGTTCCACGATCTTGCCAGCGATCGAACTTGAGTGCCCCTGTAACACCAATTAAGCTGCCTTTGCGAACGTAGCTAGCCGCAATTTCAGCCGTTTTGCCCCAGATTTCTAAGCTAAACCAGTCTGGCTCATCATTCTTTGAGCGTCGATTGACGGCCAGCGTCAGATTGCAGACCACGCTCCCTGACTCGAAGTAGCGAACATCTGGGTCTCTGCCTGCACGGCCCACCAGACTAACAAGATTCAAGCTCATAAAATTGTTCCTCGGTCGTCATTTTATTATCTTGGGCGTTGACCGCAATTGGCAACTGTTTGTCTCGGCTTACGTTGTTGCTTCGCGGTCAATGGGAGGCGTTGCCTCTTCAAAAGCGTGCTTAGCCT
Source organism: Acaryochloris thomasi RCC1774 (assembly GCF_003231495.1). Classification (NCBI taxonomy): domain Bacteria; kingdom Bacillati; phylum Cyanobacteriota; class Cyanophyceae; order Acaryochloridales; family Acaryochloridaceae; genus Acaryochloris; species Acaryochloris thomasi. The sequence continues at coordinate 164,575 of NZ_PQWO01000012.1, read as the reverse complement.
TCGGATCGCGGGGCGAATATTTCCATCGGTCTAGGATATCTTTGACCATGACTTCTTTGAACCAAATTTGCCCCACAATCACGAGGGGTAGCGCGAGCAGCAGACCTAAAAACCCAAAGAACAGGGCAAAAATAATTTGTGAAAGCAGAGTGACGGCAGGAGGCAGATCGAGCTGCTTTGCCATCACCGTTGGCACTAACAGATACTGCTCAAGCTGCTGCAGCAAAACATAGAAAATCAGGACCGCTAAGGCTTTCCAGGGTGCGTCTAGTAGGGCAACGGCCATCGGTGGAATTAAGCTCAGGGTTGGCCCAATATTGGGTATTGCCTCCATTAAACCGGCAATTAAGGCATTGGCTAGCACCAGCTTAACGCCGAGGATCCACAAACCAATACCGCTACAAATCGCGATCACAGTCATGTTGAATAGAATCCCGATGATCCAGCTGTCGAGGGCAGTGTCACAGAGTGTGAGAATCGCGTCTGCTCGCCGTCGGTAAAAAGAAGGAAACAGCCGAATAAAAATGCTGCGATACTTGTGCGGATCGACCAGCAGCATGATCGTCAAGACAAAAATGAGCAGAATATTCAGCAGAACTAGGAGTGAGCTGGAAAATAGCGACAAAAAGTTGCGAAAAACATCGCTGACATAGTTGGGGATCTCGTTGGTGAGGTTATCGACAACAGTATTGATGGCGTCAAAGACGTCGGGGCCTAAAATGGCCTGATCGGGAACCTGGGCTTCGAGCCAGTTAGTCCACTGGTCAATGCGGTCCATGCTTTGAGGTCCCAACTCAGAAAACTGCTGTGACTCAGAGATAAAGGGAGGGATCACCAGCAGGCAAAAGAGGAAGGTTACCCCCAGCGCCAGCACAATGGTGAGTGCCACCGCCCAGCTCCGTTTGAGGCCCTGCTTGCCTAAGTAAAGAACGAAGCTATTAAGGGCTGAGGCCAAGATGACGGCGGTAAAAAAGAGCAGCAGGACTTGGCGAATCTGCCAAAGAATATAGAGAGAGACCAGCAGGACAACGAGGCCCAGCCACTTTCCTAAGCTCATGGTTTACCTCCTACCGGGGCAGCTACGGCCTTTCCAAGCAGTGGAAAACCAAGGGCTTCGCGCTGCTGTACATAAAGCTGAGCGACCTGACGTGCCAGTTGACGAATTCGGGCGATATAGCGGGTCCGTTCAGTAACTGAAATCACGCCCCGAGCATCTAACAAATTGAAGGTGTGGGAGCACTTGAGGACGTAGTCAAGGGCCGGGAGAACGAGTTCACGTTCAAAGAGCTGATTGGCTTCTTGCTCGTAGAGACTAAACAATTGAAACAGAAGCTCAGGGTTGGAAGCCTCGAAGTTGTAAGTGGACTGCTCAATTTCGCCCTGCAGGTGTACATCGCCGTAGGTGAGAGTACCGTTCCAGTCAATTTTTGCGATCGCATCTACTTCCTGCAGATACATCGTCAGCCGCTCTAGGCCATAGGTTAGCTCAATAGAGACCGGGCGGCAGTCTAATCCACCGCACTGCTGAAAGTATGTGAACTGAGTCACTTCCATGCCGTCGAGCCAAACTTCCCAGCCAACGCCCCAGGCGCCCACCGCTGCATCTTCCCAGTTGTCTTCGACGAAGCGAATGTCGTGATCTTCGGGGCGAATGCCTAAGGCTCTGAGCGAATCAAGGTAGATATCTTGAATGTCGTCAGGGGAGGGCTTCACCAGCACCTGATACTGGTAGTAGTACTGGTAGCGATTCGGGTTCTCACCATAGCGGCCATCTGCAGGTCGCCGACAGGGTTCGACATAGGCCACGGACCAGGGTTCAGGGCCAAGGGCGCGCAAAAATGTGTGGGGACTTTTAGTTCCGGCTCCCTTCTCGACATCGTAGGGCTGGACAATCAGACAGCCGCGATCGCCCCAAAATTCGTGTAGCTTGGCAATAACGGACTGAAAATTCACGGACAATTGGCCCCTTAGCTTCTCTTTAAGTACTCAGTCTACTTGCTTTTGGCGTCGCCAAAGCAGCGGGAGAGGAACGGCTAGAGCTTGCAAAATTCGTTGACTAAAAAGGTGTGATTGACTTCGCCTTGGGGGTGGGCGTAGCCGATCCATAGCGCCAATAGCTGCACCGAATCGCCTTTAGAGAGTTCTTTATTCAGAAAAGGGATCATTTGCTTTTGCAGCGGTAGCCAGTAGTCCTTGCCCGCTTCGGTGAATCGAAATTCTTTTGTGAATAGCTCGGTGATGTTGGGCTGGGAAGGGGGCTGTTTGGCTTGGGCGAAGGTTGCGATCGCATCTCGATTCACCTCAGAAACCGGACGAGACTCGCCACTATAGTTCACCGTCACTTTAACCGGTAGCCCTGTAGGCGTTTGTCCAACGCCCTCTGGCTTGGGTGGCGCCAGTTCCTGTTCAATTTTCTGCAGCGTCCCGGGTTGATAGTCGGCCCACGATCCCTCCTGGGTCCAGGCGCAAACATCAGCAACTTGCCCTGTGGCCGCGCTGCTCCCAAGCAGGAAGCCCAGTATGGGGGTGAGCATGGCGCTATCTCCTGACTGTCATGAAGGGGTAATAACATTCTTGAAGATGCTGCCCCCGAGACAGTTCCCTATTCATGCTGGCGCTCAATAGTTGCTGGCCGGATGAACCTCAAAGTCTCTACAGTCAATAGCTCGTTCTGAGAGGGCGGTGTCAGGATGCACCGTGCACTTCAAACGGTAATCGCCTGTAAAAAACTGACAGTCTGCGCAGGGAATTTGATGCAGGCGGGTAGAGACCGAAACCCCGGTACGCACTGCCAACGTTAGACGCCAGCCCATTAAGAGGATCAATCCCCAGGCACTGATGAAGCACATCGGCACCTGAAGCGCCTGCCAACACTGATGCAGCATTTGCCACAGGTAGAAAAACATTGCAGACATAAACTCAATCGTGGATTGTCAGAGAGGAGCGTACGCTAGCTTAAAGCACTTTATGGGTATGGGAGTGCTGCTTAACGTTATCTTCGGCGCTGACAATTCGCTCTGAATTCAGCGTGCGCTTTCGCTCTGTGGAAAAGTTGAAGTCGGACTTAACCTCGCCAACGGGAATATGCTTTGTTGCCACTGGCCGAGTGGCGTAGCTGCGGGCCGTGGCCTGCAGTCGCTCGACAAACTCATCGCAGAACTGAGTTCCCGCCGGAAACTGTGTGGGCTGCTGCGGTGTATCCCCCTGCAAAACGGCCCCGTAGGTTGTTCCCAGCGCCATCTCATAGGAGGTGGGAATACCCTTCAGAATTGCCTCTAGAGCCGCCGAGGGAATCGGTTCAATGATTTTGACCGATTCTAATTTGCCTTCGGTCTTGATGAAGCAAGTCGCAAGACCGACCACAACATAATCTTCGGCTGTTGTCGATGAAGCAGTTCCAGTAGTCATATAGAAATCCCGAGCGATTCGCAAATCTAACCGTTGCGATAGTCCCTCTCATTCTAGGGATCCTGAGCGAGACCAGGAAAGCAAATTTTCGTAGGTTTTACAGAATTTAACCTGCCGAGTGAGTAAACATACTGGCTAGGACAAAAATACATTAGCCTGCGGCACAGATTACCTGGCGCATCTGCCGCATGTTGCTGGGCAAATCGTGACGAATGGCCTCTTGAATGAAAAGACTCGGGACCGGAATCAGAGGTGTAGCTTCTACTGAGTAGGTCAAGATTGTTCCGGGGCCGTAGTCCTGGAGCGTCAAATCGGCTGAGAAATCACTAAAGCTTCCCCGTTCGAACTGAAAGCGAAGTCGCTGATCCTGGGTTTCAGTAACCTTCATATAAATTTCAACCTGCACCGCCAGCAGGAAAAAGTCCTTCCGAGCCGTCTGGTGAAGTCGATGCTCAACCGAGGACGAGCGGTCAACCGTTGACAGAACTTCGCTGCGGTTGATGTCAGGAAAGAATTGAGTCCAGCTAGGGTAGTGTGTGAGCTGTGTCCAGGCCTGTGGTCGGGGCGTGGGCAAGAACATTCGAGCCGTCACCCCTGCACCGATCAGGCTATGGGAACGCGTCTGCATCAAGATCTCACCATTAAGTAGCGAAGCTTGATCCGTCGCAGACAAATGACTATCGACTGTGTGGAGTGGAGTGGGCCGAGTGGCACTAACCATGAACACATAACCTCATCATCAACAACCGAAAAATACCGCTAGAACCTGCCAGGGTTAACTCGCTCTGGACTGACCCTGCACGAGCTACCGTTGAGCATGAGCCATCATTTGATCTCCACTAATGCGGCATAAACGTAAAAAACAAGTAAATCGTCTTGATTTTTAATAAAGCTTAACAGATGATGCCCAGGATGTTGGCTTTTACCTAGCCTGCCCCTGATTGAGCTATCACTGATCACCTCTACATCTATGCATGCGATATCGATAGCCGTCTGTGGCTGATTTGACTTGAGGCTGAGGCTGGCAGTGATGGGCAGCGAGCGTTGCCTGCAGTGCGTCTTCGGGAACTCCCTTGAACTCAAGCAGCCAAAGTGTGATGGGGGTTGATATCTGTTCCAGCGAATGCTGAAGGGGAATGAGGACTGATTCTGGCTTGTCGATGATGTGGGCCATTAAAAAAAGTGGCGCAGGCTGGAGGGGACGGTGTTTAAAGTCCCAGGCAAGGGCCATCATTCGTCCTGTTTGGCCGTGGGTTGAATGGGCGATGACAATCAGGCTTTGTTGGGAGGGGCCTTCTCGAATGGCTTGAGCGACGATGTCGGGACGATGGGTTTTTTGATAGCCGAGGTTGCTGACGACGGTGATTGCGCCCAGTAGACTGAGGCTGACAATAATAATGGCCGTCTGTTTCAAAACAGCTCGAGAAGGCGACCACTGCTGGACCAATGCAGCGGCAATCAGCAGTATGACCGCAGGGAAGAAGACGAAATGATAGCGCGGGGCACTGGTCACCTCCCGCTCGAAGCCATAGGTGATGATTAAAAAAGTTGCGATCGCACCGACAACAAACCCACCTAGAATCCAGACCGCATAGCCATTGGCGCTAGAAATCCGCAGTCCCTGATTAATTTTGAAGCCCGTCCAAATCGCTAGCAACACCAGCGCCACAAACGACACCACGCTGAGGGGCGCATTGCTCGCCTGGATGGGCAGCATGTAGAGCATCGTGCTCGCCCCCGCCAGGATTTGCAAAACCGGATCGAGCCATTCTAGTCCGACGCGATTGCCCCGATGGATCCACTGCGTGATCTCGCTATCCTGAACGCCCTGCAGAAAAGGAAGCCAGACCACCAAGCTTGCCAACGTCCCTGCGCCCACTACTCCAATTCGCAGCCACGTTGATCGAAGTGGATGCTTTTGCCAGAAAGAACGGTTTGCTTTGAGAGTTTTGTCTGTAGAGAGGGCCTGCTGCTGGATCTGTCGACCTGCTAAACCGAGCAAAACAATCCCCTCAGCGCAGAGGGTCAGGCTAAAGAAATAGTGTGATGCTGTTCCCAATCCATTGACTACAATCCAGACCAGCATCACCCACAAGGGTAAGGGACGGCGTTCGGCTAGGGCACGGGTGGCGATTATCAAACAGGCGAGGGAAGCGATCACCCACAAAATCGGGAGCGTGTAATGACGCGCTTCTTGAGCCAGATAAATGGCGAGGGGAGAGGTCGCCATTAATAGCGCTGCTAACTGGGCAATCCAGAGCGAGCGGAAGGCAAGATAGCCTAGGCAAAAGATGGCCGGAATCGCCGCAGTGCCGAATAGGGCCGAGAGAGATCGCGCTCCCCACAAAGAAACGAGGCCGTCTGGGGTCGGGAACATCTGCAGCCACAGATGCGTGAGCCAAAAATAGAGGGGCGGATGGTTGCTTTCCCCTAGTAAATGCTCAACGACGCCTCCGAGGTTGAGCTGAGGATCTGGGACCAACGGCTGCAGAAGGGTCTCAGATGTGATGATCTGATCGAGAGGAATACTTAAAAAGCTGTGCCCGAGGCTGAAAACTAAGGTTGCCAGCTCATCAGTCCAGAGGCATTTATCGGTTAGGTTTATCAGCCGCAGCCCCAGCCCTAACACAATCGATGCCAAGAGAAGTAATAGATGGTATCGATTAGGCTGCTGCAAGCGTTGCAAAACGAGTGATGCCTAAATCTTAGGTGTCGCTCTGGAGATGTTCCAGAAATTTGGCCACGGTTTGTACATCTTTATCCCCCCGGCCTGAACAGTTGATCACGATGCGCGGGCTGCCTGTTAGCTGTGGACAGAGGGTTTCAAGATATGCGATCGCATGACTGGTCTCTAGGGCCGGAATAATCCCCTCTAGTTCAGAGAGGCGCTGAAAGGCTGCAATCGCCTCAGCATCGGTGACGCTGAAATACTCTGCACGACCGCTATCTTTCAAAAAGCTGTGCTCCGGTCCGACACCCGGATAATCTAGCCCGGCACTAATCGAATGCGCTTCCTCTACTTGACCGTCATCATCCTGCAGTAAATAGCTCATTGCACCATGCAGAACACCAATCTGTCCCTGAGTGAGAGTCGCGGCATGATGTCCGCTGCCAATACCTTCACCGGCAGCCTCGACGCCAATGATGCGGATTGAAGAGTCCTTAACAAACTCATGGAACAGACCCATTGCATTGGAGCCACCACCGACGCAGGCCAGCAAGATATCGGGCAATCCACCCCAGTGCTCTTGGCACTGCTGCCGTGTTTCTCGACCAATGACCGCATGAAAATCGCGGACCATCATCGGATAGGGGTGTGGACCCGCAACGGAACCCAAAATGTAGTGTGTGGTCTCAACGTTAGTCACCCAGTCACGAATTGCCTCTGACGTGGCATCCTTGAGCGTTCCGGTGCCGGCCTCTACTGGTTGGACCTTTGCTCCTAGCAAACGCATCCGAAACACGTTGAGCGATTGACGCTCCATGTCTTGAACACCCATGTAGATGACACACTGTAAGCCAAATCGAGCACAGACAGTGGCGGTGGCGACGCCATGTTGGCCTGCACCTGTTTCTGCAATAATGCGCTGCTTGCCCATTCGTTGCGCTAGCAATACCTGCGCCAGAGCGTTGTTGATCTTGTGAGCACCCGTATGATTGAGATCCTCACGCTTGAGATAAATTTGTGGTCCTGTGCCGTCGGGACGTGCATAGTGAGCCGTCAGACGTTCTGCGAAGTACAGCGGATTGGCCCGTCCGACATAATCTCTCAGGAGACCGTTGAGCTGCTCTTGAAAGCCAGAATCATCTCGATATTTCTCAAACGCCTCTTCTAGCTCACTGAGGGCAGGCATCAAGGTTTCAGGAACATACTTGCCTCCGAATACACCAAATCGACCCAGCGCATCAGGAAGTTGAGTTGGATTTGATGTTGCGGCAGGGGAGACGGGAGAAACGGTCACGGCTGCAGACTCTTAATGAGATAGGACAAAGATTATTATAGTTGGATCGTAGTCCACACATCAGGGCAACTCCAGCGGCAAGCACACGCATAGAGCAATATCTTCTGTCTTTCACTACCTAGAGGCCGTAGCTTGAAAGACAGGGATGTCAACAAAGCCTGATAGAAGAATCGCCGTCAAAATACTTCCAATAGTGGGAAACTTGTACATTTCTCAAGGCTAAGCAATGACGTGGCACTTTGACGTATGGTCATACTAATCTCATCTCACCTGTTTGGGGGATGCCACATTAGTCTTTTTACTATACAATTCCAACTAGTTATCTGACATTTTGCGTAGTTTTACGCATGACGTTCAGTGCTAGCTGGTCTAGCACATGGGGGAACTCTTGGGGGATAAATTCTGAATTCATTTTCAGAACAATTTTGAGTGACTTAAATCTGTTCGAATTCAGTAGATTCACTTAAGGATTCATAAGCATCATGAAAACTAAATTCTCCTTGGCCCTAGCGATCAGTGCCATGACCTTCTCTGCTGCTTCTGGCCCAATTCTGATGGCAGAGAAAGTTCAAGCTCAGCCTCAGCTTGATCAGGCTGAGCAGAGTTCGAGTGAAAGCCAAGATGTTATCAAGCGAGTTGTTGAGCCTCAACGCTGTATTACAATTGCAGGCATTGGAAGATTTTGTTGGTAGATGCCCAGCCCTTGATTTTGGGGTGTTGAGAAAGCGATATACCTAAGTAGAAACGTAAAACAACGTAATAGGCTTACGGCACTATTACGTTGTTTTTTGGGTAGAGAATCAAGGCGCTAGCGGATAAATAGTATTTGTGCGTTGCAAGTTTGCAATGTTTTGCGATTCTGCCTTGTTCTCAATGTTGGCAAAAATACAAATGTGGGTATACTTCCAGGAAGCTGTCAGAAATATCTCACAGAAACTAAGGTGTATCTATTAAGTAATGTTCGTGTTGCCAATAAGTGGATTCACTCTTGGCTGTGTTGCGGGATATGTATTGGAGGAAACCTCTTACTGGGCGCTTGCCCGTCAACTGCGCAAGCTGCGCCAGACGGTACACTGTCAACGCGAGTCAGCACCGCTGGGTCGTCGGTAGAGATTACGGGTGGTATTCAGCGCGGCAGCAATCTATTTCATAGTTTTGAGGCATTTTCTATTCGTACGGGTGAGGTTGCAAATTTTCGTCTGCCTGGCAATACATCTGTCGAAAATATAATCAGCCGGGTGACAGGTAGCTCTATTTCCAATATCGATGGCACTTTGCAGGTTGGGGGAGCCACTAATCTTTTTTTGATCAATCCAAACGGTATCATTTTTGGCCCAAATGCAATTCTTGATATTGGTGGTTCGTTCCTTGGAACTACTGCTAGTGATTTAACCTTTGCAGACGGCACGGTGTTTAGTGCCGCATCCTCGCAAGCAACTCCGCTATTGACAGTTAATTCTCCCATTGGCTTGCAGTTTGGGGAAGCTCCGGGAGGTATCACCAATCAATCTAATGCAATGCCCATTACTAACATATCTCCCCTGGGCTTGGCTCCATCTGGGGATCCAGTTGGCTTGCAGGTACGGCCAGGTAATGCGTTGGTTCTTGTCGGGAGGGAGGTGATGTTTGAAGGTGGACATCTTACTGCTTTAGGAGGACGGGTTGAGCTTGGTAGTGTTGATAGAAATAGCTTTGTTGGCTTGACTGAGGTCAATCAAGGGTGGGCACTTGACTACAGCTTGGTTGAAAGCTTTCAAGATATTCGTTTGGGTCCTCTCGATCCCTCTGTGGTTCCAGCTTTGTTTGGCGATCTGGCCTCCATCGATGCTAGTGGCGCTGGTGGGACGATTCGACTCAGAGGTCGGCACATTGTCCTAAGTAATACACAGATCTCCAATGCTACTACCGATTTTGGTAATGGCGGCAATATAGAAGTTCTCGCAACTGACTCAGTTGAAATTGATGGTGTGCCGAGTTCTTTGTTCTCGCAAGTCGGTATCGATGAACAGGAGGTAATAAATGCACCAGTAACTGGTAACGGAGGAGATATCCTGATTGATACTCAGAAGCTGTTCATCCGCAACGGAGGTTTTATCTCTTCTGGCACTCTTAGCCAGGGAAAGGCAGGCGATATAGTCATTAACGCCTCTGAGCTGATAGAAATTTCTGGTATTGGCTCACCAGTTCCAATACCAAGTAACTTATCCGCTGCAACTGATGGCTCCGGTGCTGGTGGAGTCTTAAGTATCAATACTCCGCAATTAACGATCAGAGATGGTGCGCAAGTTGTCGTTACGAGTTCAGGATCTGGAGCCGCAGGCACTCTCAACATCACATCGGATACCTTAACTCTTGATCAAGGCCTTCTTAATGCACAGACAGAAGTTGGTAGAGGCGGCAATATCAATCTGCAAGTCTCAGGGCTGCTGCTGCTGAGTAACAACAGTCAGATTACAGCAGAAGCTGGGGGGACTGGTGATGGCGGCAATATCGCAATAGATGCAGGTCTTGTTTTTGCAAGTCCGAGTCAAGATAGCAATATCGTTGCCAATGCTTTTGAGGGGATGGGGGGCAATATTACTATTAATACCCAAGGTTTGTTTGGCTTCGCAGAACGGCAGGCGATTGCAGGTAATGGAACCAATGATATTGATGCTAGCTCTGAATTTGGACTTGCTGGAGGCATTGAAATCGACACACTTGTCTCTGACCCAGACTCAGCTCTTGTCAACTTGCCTGAAGGCGTCAGCGACCCAAGTCAGAAGATTGCTATCGGTTGTGCAGCCAAGCAAGGCAATAGCTTTGTATTAGCAGGTCGGGGAGGTGTCCCCTCCAGCCCTCAGGATTTAGTGAGTAATCCACAGCTATGGAATGATGTGCGTGACCTTTCGGCTTTTCGCACGACGCAGCAGCGAGGGTATCCTTCACAGGAATATGCTACTAGGCCAGTGACACCAGCCCCGTTACTAGAAGCAACAGGCTGGCACCGTGATGCTCAAGGACGTATGAGGCTTGTAAATCATCAACCGAACTTAGTTTCAGCAGACCTTGGAGACGCAGCACAAACATGTTAGCTTCTACAAGCCAAAAAGATAGGGTTTGCCATTCCTCTAAGCGTAGGGTCGCTCAGCCGCTTCTGTTCTGGCTGTTTATTTGGATGGGGATAGGGGGACTGGTAGCCTCAAAGCCTGTGGTAGCTTCTGTCGGTACCGAACCTTTCATTGTTCTCGCGCAGCAGACTAAAGAAACTGAGCGGTCTGAAGAAGAGTTTTTAAAAGAGGGAAGGCGTCTTTACTCCGCCGGGTTGTTTGCAGAGGCTGCTACTTCTTTTCAGGCCGCAGCAGAAACCTATGCTAGCCAGGGAGATTTTGCCAATCAGGCTTTGAGTCTGAGTTATGGGTCATTGGCTTATCAAGAATTGTCCCAGTGGCAAGCTGCTGAAAATGAGATCGCAACTAGTCTACGCCTCTTAGAATCAAATGCTGTTGCAGAGCCGATCCTGTGGGCCCATACGCTCAACACCAAAGCCAGTCTGCAGTTTTCTACAGGTAAAGCCGAAGATGCGATCGCAACCTGGAACAATGCCCATCAGTATTATGAGCGTGCCAACGATGCGCAAGGTGCTTTAGGGACTCAGATCAATCAGGCTCAAGCCTGGCAGCAGCTCGGTTTTTATCGCCGGACCCGTACGCTTTTAACGGGCTTGACCCAGCAGATCAACAGCACCCCCAACTCGATATTGAAGCTGCGAGGACTGCATAGTTTAGGAATCGCCTACCAAAAGCTCGGAGACTTTGAAGCAAGTCGCCAAGCCCTAGAACAGAGTCTTGCGATTGCACAGGCAGAAAAAATTTCCAGTAGCCCTATTCTCTTGAGTCTAGGCAGCACGATGCATGGTTTAGAGCAAACCCAGGCGGCCCTGAAGTTCTTCCAGCAGGCTGCTCAGGCAGCGACTCAGCCGAGGGAGAAGATTGACGCCCAGTTAAATGAGCTGAGTCTCTATCTTGAACTTGGAAAACAGCAGCAAGCGATGCAGCTTGTCCCCGAACTGTATCGCCAGATTTCCCGGCTTCCCCCTAGCCGTCATGCTGTGTACAGTGCAGTGAACTTTGCAAATGCCACGCTTGCCTGGGAGGTCGGTCCGTCACCGATATCAAGTGATGCTCTCCTGCAACTGCTAGAGCAGGCCGCTGCTAATGCAAATCAACTACAGGATGGACAAGCCGCCGCCCACACCTTAGTTCAGCAGGGAAAACTCTACCGACATCGGGGGCAATTGCAGCAGGCCATTGGTGTTACAGAAAAAGGCTTGGCACGTGCCCAAGGCATGAGAGCGACTGACATCACCGCTCAGGCTGCTACACAGTTGGGGCGACTCCAGGTGCAGCAGGGGAATAGTGGACTTGCGATCGCATCCTATCGTCAGGCGGCTCAGGCTCTGCAGCAGCTTCGTAGCGATTTAGCCACCATTCGTTCAGAGGTGCAGTTCTCCTTTCGAGAGAGTGTTGAACCTACCTATCGAGAGCTTGTAGCCCTACTGTTAGAAGAAGAACAGCCCAGTCGAGCCAACTTAATCGAAGCGCGCGCCTTGATTGAAGCCCTACAGCTTGCTGAACTCGATAACTTCTTCCGGGAAGCCTGTGCCGATCTGCAGCCTGTACAAATTGACCAAATCGATCCGACCGCAGCCGTTGTTTACTCAATTATCCTGCCTGAACAGACGGCTATTATTGTCTCTCGTCCTCAGCAACCGCCGCGATACTACAGCATCCCCAACGCTGAAGCTGACGTTGAAACACAAATTGATGCATTCCTAGAATCCTTAAGTCTGGCCTATGATAGCGAGGCACAGCTGCAGCGGTCACAGAAAATGTATGATCTACTGATTCGCTCTGCTGAAGCCGATCAGGCCTTTGCAGGTGTTGAAACCTTAGTGTTTGTTCTCGACGGTGAACTGCGCAATATTCCGATGGCGGCTCTCCACGACGGTACTCAATACCTGATTGAAAAGTATCGCCTTGCGCTTTCCCCTGGCCTGCAGTTGTTAGCGCCTCGCCCATTGGCTGATACTAAACTCAGCGCAATTACAGGCGGCGTCAGTCTTGCCCACCAGGGGTTTAGTGCACTCCCCGCTGTCACCTCCGAACTAAAACAACTCTCCCAAAACTTGCCGAGCACCACTCTCCTCAATCAAGACTTTACGCGACCGAAATTAGCCGAACGCGTTACCGAAGAACCCGCTAGCATTGTCCATTTGGCAACCCACGGGCAGTTTAGTTCTAACGCATCTGAGACCTTCCTTTTGACCTGGGAAGGACGACTTAATATTCAAGATTTGAGTGCACTGCTTTCTAGACAGGGAACACAAAATTCTCAAGCAATTGAGCTATTAGTTCTCAGTGCCTGTCAAACAGCAGCGGGAGACGACAAAGCGGTACTGGGATTGGCCGGATTGGCCGTTCGCTCAGGTGCCCGTGCCACACTGGCAACGCTTTGGTCCGTTCGAGATCAATCAACAGCAACCTTCATGCGCCAGTTTTATCAGTCCCTGAAGATCCCAGGAATCACTAAAGCTGAAGCCCTCAGACAAGCTCAGCTATCGTTATTGTCAGAGAGTGATTATGACGCTCCTTTTTTCTGGGCACCCTTTATATTGGTAGGTAATTGGCTATAGGTAAAAAGAGTGTTTTCCACACCCATAAGCTGGCGATTTAAAAGATTAGAGTGCACACTAGGAATAGAATAGTACTGTAGATTGCAGTATTGATTAATTGACAAGCAATATATTAGCAGTTGTCATCTGGCTTTTGAGTCGCCTAAATCCATGAGCTGTTGGCTTCACTACTAGACAGAGCCTTTAATTATTGACTTTAAATTATTTTTAGGCATGGTGAACAGATTGACGAAGGGGACCTATATGTATCGTACGACTCCAGTACTAGCCCTAGGGAGCATGGTTTTGACCATGGGCAGTTGGGCAATGGCTCCGATGGCAGCCGCCAGCGTCAATATTCCCTTTAAATCGCCTTCTGATAAACCTGCCCCTCGTCGTGCTTCAACTTCTCAAGGTGCGTCGCGAGGTGGGTTGTGTGACTCGGCTGCCACTGCGGAATCGGCTTCGGTTAAAGCGCTCCTGCCGGAAAGTCATTATGGTCTAACTGCTGTAGAGCGCCCCACAATTGTGGCCTACCTGCCAGAAACCTCGGCTACAGAAGTTTTTTTCAGCCTCAAAGATGAAGCAAAGCAGCTTCATTTTGAAACGAGCTTACCGATCTCAGGGAAAGCGGGTCTCTTCAGTTTCCAGCTTCCTGCGCAAGCCCCAGCCCTTGAACCAAGCAAGCATTATCAATGGTTTTTAGCCGTGAAGTGTAATGGAGAACTGCGGCCCAGCAGCCCCTTTATTGATGGTTGGGTTCAAAGAGTAATACCAAATGCATCTGTTGCAACGATTGTGGCTCAGGCTCCCTCCATCGCTCAGGCGATTTCCTTAGGAGAAGCTGGCTTTTGGTACGACACCATCGCAACTCTGACGCAGCTCAAACGGCAGCAGCCTCAGAATTCTGAGATTGCTCAATCCTGGCGTAACTTTTTGGGATGGACAGCCCTAAATCCCCAGGAACTTGACACCTTGACGACGTCAAACGTTCTGCAGTAGGTCGGTAGTGGACCTCAAGTCTTGGCGATGGCGAGGTGCACTTTTCATTGCCCCTATTGTTACCGTTTTGGTTCTGGGTAGTGATGCCCTAGGCATTTTTCGGCTCCTAGAGTGGGCCTCCCACGATCTGTTCTTTCGTTTGCGCTCTCAAGAGAGTACCGAAGCCGAAATCGTGATCGTTACCATTGATGAAGCCGATCTGACTGCAATTGGTGATTGGCCGATTCCTGATGCCACTTTAGCGAAAGCTCTGACGCAGCTGCGGGCGCTTGGTCCGAGCGTGATGGGGCTTGATCTCTATCGAGATTTGCCAGAAGGGACCGGACACCAGGCGCTGCTGGAGGTCTTTCGGTCAACGCCAAACTTAATTGGGGTTGAGACAATTCTTGGTAATCAGCGCGTGGCACCGCCCTCAATTCTAGAAAAAGCTGGACAGGTCGGCTTTGCTGATTTCTTGACCGATCCTGACCGTAAAATCAGGCGGGGTTTGTTGACCGTCGAAGATCCTGTGCAGGGTGTGGATAAACATGCGCTATCAGTACACGTGGCGTTCCGACATCTTCAGGAGCAAGGGATTACAGCACAGGAGAGCGATGGCGAAGAGATTCGGATTGGTAAAGCTGTCTTTACGCCCCTAAAACCTGCTGAGGTGGGGTACAAGCCACGGGAGGGGGGCGGGTATCAAATCCTCATGAACTGGCGCGGCCCTATCTCTCGATTTCAGACCTTCTCGCTGACAGAGGTATTAAATGGACAGGTTCCTGAAGCAGCCATTCGAGATCGCATTGTCTTGATTGGATCGACGGCGGTGAGCACCAATGATTTTTTTGGTACTCCCTACGGCAATCGCACCTGGTTCACGGATGCTGAACCAATGGCGGGTGTTGTAATTCATGCTAATTTAGCCAGCCAGATGATTCAGTCGGCCAAGTCGGGGCGCTTGTTGCTGCGGGGGTGGCCCATTCCCGGGCAGTGGTTTTGGGTACTTGTCTGGGCGAGTATCGGCAGTGTTGGCGGCCTGTGTTTGGATCGGGCAAATGCTAGCCAAAAGGTACTCTTTGGACTCAGAGAGGTGGGCGGCATCCTATCGGCCACGAGCATTTTGATCGGCAGTACCTATTGGGCTTTTCTCAATGGCTGGTTGATTCCCGTTGTTCCGCCCTTAGCTGCGCTGCTCTTCAGCGGGATTGCAGCCATCAGCTGGCATAAGCAAGAACGGTTAGAAGTTGCCAATACTCAGTTGGCACAGGTGAATCAGCAGCTACGGGGCTATGCGAAAACGCTAGAAGTTCGCGTTGCTGAACGAACCCAAGCATTGGCACAGGCCAAGGAAGCCGCAGATGATGCCAATCAGGCTAAAAGCCGTTTTCTGGCAAACATGAGCCATGAACTCAGAACGCCTTTGAATGCTATTTTAGGGTTCACACAGTTGATGATCCGTGACGTCAATTTAGATGTCACTCAGAGAGAACGCACTGAGATTATCAGCCACAGTGGCGAACATCTACTGAGCCTGATTGACGATGTTTTAGTCCTCTCCAAAATTGAAGCGGGGCAGATGACACTCAGTTCTGACCGCATGGACCTCTATCGCCTTCTGCAAACTTTAAAGGAGATGCTGCAGCTCGAAGCTAAAACAAAGGGCCTGCAGTTTCTAATTCAGTGGGCCTCTGACGTGCCACAACACATGGCGACAGATCAGAATCGCCTACGGCAGATCCTGATTAATTTGCTGAGCAATGCGATCAAATTCACCCGTTCGGGTGGTGTAACCCTACGTGTTCAGCTGGCGGAACAAGATCAGATTACCGACATAATAGAGAGTCTTGATGGGCGCGAAACTTCCCCCACAGCCTGCTATCTCTACTTTGAGGTCGAGGATACAGGACCCGGTATAGAACCGGAAGAACTCCAGCAGATTTTTGAGCCGTTTATCCAAACGAGAACAGGGAAACAAGCTCAGAAAGGGACAGGACTGGGTCTTGCGATCAGTCAACAGTTTGCGCAGCTGATGCAGGGCAAACTTGCCGTTGCTAGCGCGCCAGATAAAGGCACAACTGTTAGTCTTATTTTACCTGTGCAGCCGATGGCTGAGAACCGAGTCCCGCAAAGATCTCAACGAGTGGTCGGTATTGCTCCCCTTCAACCTGTTTACCGAATTTTAGTGGCTGAGGGGCGCTGGGAAAGTCGGAATTTATTAGGGGCACTGTTGGAGCTGGTGGGTTTTGAAGTACGAACGGTTGAGAGCGGGGCCGAGGTGATTGCCGCTTGTCAAAGTTGGCACCCTGATGCGGTGTTCCTTGATCTTCAACTGCCCTCTGAGGGTGGAGAAAGGGTGCTCCAGCATCTCACCGCGCTGGAAGAGCCGCCGCAGGGGGTCGTGATCGCCTTGAGCACGAATGCATTTGAGCAAGAGCGAACCCGTGCTCTTGCGGCTGGGTGCCATGACTGTATTTATAAGCCCTTTCAAGAAGAGACGATTTTTACGGCTCTAGCGGAGCACTTGGGCGTGCAGTATCTTTATGAAGAAGACCCTCTCAGCCCGTCAGTGCGGTCTTTTGGAACCCATGAGAGTGTCTTAGAGTCCCTCTCTGCGGAGCAACTTGCTCACATGCCAACGGACTGGTTAACACAATTAGACTGGGCCGCACAGCGTCTTGATGCCAGTGCCATTTTGACCCTCATTGAGCAGATTCCAGAGGTACAGCTTGATCTTACCAATGCCCTCAAGCAAACGGTTAAAGAGTTTGAGTTCTGGCAAATCATGACGCTTGCACAGGAGGCTCAGCAGCTACAGTCGACCGCTTGAGATTACGTCGATCTCTGCTGAGGCATCAGTTGCGCAGTCGATAGTATCCTCGTAGGTTCGGTCTTGTGCGCTGCTCTCTGGGAGAGGGGTGTGAGGATTTTTGCTGAGCCCACACGACAAGATCAGAACTTGCGATCGCAAGACTTCCACCTAGAAGCTTGAGCTGCAGCTTACCTTGATCGCAGTCTATTCCTCTGAGAGAGCGCCAGTTTTCATGATTGCGGCTAGAAGCGCCGCCCCAAACGAGTAAATCGAGGGGGATTCCAGAGCGGAGGCTAAACCCTCGGCCCCAACAAACACGCCACAGCTCTTTAGCTGTCGTACAGCGGAGCTCATACCCCTCGGGAGGAAGACAATATTGATAGACATACTGCTGACTTTGCCCCGTGCGAGCGAGGGGATAAAAATTCTCAGCGAGTAATGCCTGCTTGAGGATCGAGCTGTAGGGTGAGCCGTGGTGCACAACAGCGCGGATGGGCGGGTCTTGCAAATAAGCTGTCGCGATCACATCATGGCCTGCAATCAACTGCATACTCTTGAACAGAGGCTCAGTCCGCAGATTGGGATTTGATAATAAAATAGGGTTTCCCTGGATGAATCCATCAACGAAGCGCTGGATCAATCCCTCGTCTGTGTAGCAGGATGAATGTTGTTGGGATACGGATGTTTGAGAAGCTACCATCATGAAGCACAACCTGGAGCAAATCCAATAGAGTGGACAATTCTAGAATGGTGAAAGACACCACTGCTATCAATTACCCCCCGGCTGAGGTTCCAATATAGCACTCGATTTTGAGAACGGCACCCCAGTGCCTTCGGGCCTATTCTGAGGCATTTGAAGCTTTGAGTGATGAGGGATACAGGCATTATTTCCCCTTTACCCCTACAATACCCAGGCTTAGCAGTGACCCAGAAACGTCATGAGTGGCACAGCCCTTGAAATAGCTGCGTTTGCTAGCCCTCGTATTGTGCCAGTCAATCAAAGTTTGTCCATTGCTACCCAGCCATTCGTCAATTGCGGAGAGACCACAGGGAATGAACGACAACGTCCGAATCTATGAGCTGAGTCGAGAATTAAGCCTGCAATCAAAGGAGGTCTTAGAATTATGTCAGCAGCTAGACATAGAAGCCCGTACCGCCTGTAGCTCCGTTACCTCCTCAGAAGCAAGTCAACTTCGAGCAATGGCCAGCAATGATAGCCTTGCTGCGCTTAATAGTCATGGTGCTCCGAGCAATAAACCTGCTGAGCAGTCGATTGCTCAGCAGCAAGTGAGTGCAACTCCCAGCAGCGGTCAGAACATCGCGGCACCTGAGTATTACTTCAATCGTGAAATTAGCTGGCTGCAGTTTAATCAACGGGTTCTGCATGAGGCTTTCGATCAGCGCACACTGCTGCTGGAAAAGCTGAAGTTTTTAGCGATCTACAGCTCGAATTTAGACGAATACTTCATGGTGCGCGTCTCAGGTTTAAAGCGACTGGTCGAAGCTGGGATTACACAGCGATCGCACGATGGATTGACCCCCAAAGAGCAGCTTGATGCGATCCGTGACCAACTTGAGCCAGAGGTGGCGCGACAGCATCGCTACTTTAATCAAGATCTGATTCCCCAACTGGCTGAAATTGGGATTTGCTTGGTTAACTATTCTGACCTGAGCGAACGACAAGTAACCTATCTAGAGCAGTATTTTCTAGAGCAGATTTTCCCCGTTCTGACTCCTCTTGCGGTCGATCCAGGGCATCCGTTTCCCTATATCTCCAATCTCAGCCTTAGCTTGGCGGTGATTGTTAAAGATGAACATATGGGAGAATCCCACTTTGCGCGGGTGAAGGTTCCGAATATGTTGCCTCGGTTTATCTCTATGCCGGGACTGAGTGAAAATGGCTGCGAGTGGGTGGGAGTAACGATTGAGCAGGTGATCGCCCACAACCTGCAGTCTTTATTTTCGGGCATGGTCATAGAAGCCTGCTATCCCTTCCGAATTACCCGAAATGCTGATCTAGATCTAGAAGAAGACGAGGCTGACGATCTCTTAGAAGCGATCGAACAAGAGCTACGGAAGCGACGATTTGGCTCTGTGGTCCGAGTGGAGATCCAGGACGGTACGCCGGACTTCATGCGCCAAAAGTTGATGCAGGAACTGGGCCTGTGCGAGAGCGATGTTTACGCCGTTGAAGGACCGATCGGTCTCCATAATTTGATGGGGATTGCCAGCCTTCCCTTCCCACAATTTCAACAGGCATCTTGGGTGCCAACGGTACCGAAGCCTCTCCAGCAACTTGATAAGTTCGATAAGCCCATGGAAGATGATCAGGCCGATATCTTCTCAGTGGTCCAAGAGCGGGACTTATTGGTTCATCATCCCTACGAATCTTTCTCGGCGACGGTTTTGCGCTTCATTACTCAGGCAGCTCACGACCCAGATGTTCTGACCATCAAAATGACTCTATATCGTACTGATGGCGATGCAGCAATGGTGGGTTCGCCGATTGTTAGTAGCCTGATTGCCGCTGCTGAAAACGGTAAGCAGGTGATAGTTTTGGTTGAGCTAAAGGCTCGATTTGATGAAGAAAACAATATTCAATGGGCACGAAAACTAGAGAAAGTTGGCGTGCACGTGGTCTATGGGATTGTGGGCCTAAAAATCCATACTAAAGTTGCTTTAGTGGTCCGGCGAGAGAAGCAGAGAATTCGTCGCTATGTGCATATTGGGACCGGCAACTACAATCCTAAAACGGCGCGCTTGTACACTGACTTGGGACTGCTGAGCTGCCGAGAGGATTTAGGCGCTGATCTGACAGACTTGTTCAACTATCTCACTGGCTTTGCTCGACAGCAGCAGTATCGTAAGTTGTTGGTGGCCCCAGTGAGCCTGCGAGATCGCACCTATGCCCTAATTGAACGAGAGATTGCTCATCAAGAAGCGGGCAAGTCGGGCCGCATTATTGCCAAAATGAACGCCCTGATCGACAAAAAAATAATTATGGCCCTCTACCGGGCCTCTCAAGCTGGAGTCGAAATTGACCTGATTATTCGGGGAATCTGTAGCCTGCGTCCGGGGGTACCAGGGGTAAGCGAGAATATTCGGGTAACTAGCATTATTGGGCGGTTCTTAGAACACGATCGCATCTTCTATTTCGAGAACCAGGGTGACCCGACGGTTTTAATCGGCAGTGCTGATTGGCGGGCTAGAAATTTGGATCGGCGAGTAGAGGCTGTTGTCCCGATCGAAGATCCGGCTCTGGTGACTCGACTCTATAATCTGCTACAGCAGATGCTGGCAGACACGCGCCAAGCCTGGGAACTGCAGGCGAGTGGCGAATATGTTCAACGCCAAGCTCAAGGCGACGACCCAGGTATTCATATCCGGCTCATGGAGCAGGCTCTACAGACATCGCCCAGTACTTAATGGGAGCCTAGCCTGTGTTTGCCCGGTGAAATGGTTGCGGTTATTCTTGAGTGTCGTGATGCTCAGCAGCCTGCACTTGGAGTCGTTGTTCGTGGCTATCTTTGAACCAGCGAACCGCCATCCCGGCTAAGGGAATGGAGAGAAAGAGGCCCAAAAGACCTGCGATTTTTTCGCCAATGAAGAGCGACAAAAACATCAAAATGGGGTTAATGTCTAACGATTCTTTCATCACCTTGGGGTGAATGAGGTTGTCCTGAATTTGCTGCAGGATCACAGAGGCAAAAATGACTTTAGCTGCCAACGTCAATCCCTGGGAGGCAAAGACTAAGAGGGTGACGATTAAGACGCCCAGGGTTGCACCAATGCCGGGAATAGCGTCTAGAACGCCAGCAACGATGGCAAGGACCAATGCAAATTTGACCCCGAGAAGGGTGTAAATCACAAAGCTGAGGCTGGTGAGAAACAACACCAAAAATATTTGGGCGCGAAAGAAGCCGATGAAGCTGCGCTGAACGGTATTGTCAACGCGATCGCGTAGCTCCACTGGAACAATGATGAGACAGGTTCGCCAGATCTTGCTGCCGTCAATCAGCATATAGACCGAGATCACCACGACAAAAATGAAGGTAAAGGTATTAGAGAAAATACCGCCAGCAATGCCTAAACCTGTCCCGAGACTTGAGGTGAGGACGCTAATCAGATTTTCAAAGTTCAACTTGTCAAGCAGGTTTTCAAAGGGCAGGTCGCTGGTTTGAAGTGTTTCTGTAATCGTAGTGACTAGACCTGTACCCTGATTGATTACCTCTAGGCCCAGAAATGTGACGAAGGTGGCAACGATGGCGATACTGGAGGCAACTGTTGTTGCGATCGCAACCCACCTCGGCAAAAATCGCGCCAACTGACTCACCGGATAGTTGAGCAGCACTGCCAGAATCGCAGCGCTGGCAAACATCGCGATTACCCCATAAAAAAAGTTGATGAACTGCACCAGCACCCAGCCGCAGGCTGCCAACAACAGAAAGCGGAGCAAATCAGAATTACTGAGGGCATCCCATCGATTCGGTTTGCTAGAGTCGCTCATCAGCCTTTGCTCACTCAGATATCCCTAGCAGCATGACACTGACTGCGGGCCAGAGCAATCTTGTTATTGTTGCTGCTTGAGCGAACCGCTAACCAAACTCCAAAGCATTCCTAAGCAGACAATTGGGCCTAAGCCAAACAGGCATCTCCCCAAAAAAATATTAACGCTGCGAGGGATAAAGGGAATGCCCCCAGCAATGGAATCATCGGAACTGAACACGGCAACCCAGCCCCCCATCATTGCAAAGCTAACTAAAATAAAACCAATACAGCAGAGCTGTGGAACGCTATCTTTTGGGGTGATTAAGCTACCCCCACAGGCAATAACGCTCAAACCCGCAAGCGCTAGCATCCATCGTGGCGCAAAAAACTGGGATGGATCTGTCGGAATCACGCCTCCGGCGACCAAGGTAAGGGCTGTACCGATGGCTAAGCAGAGATAGCCCATCGCTGCGTTCGACTCAGGAAATTCAGCCATACTTTAGCAACTAACAACTGCAGCTCTAGGATTCCCTGATTGCCGAAGCGATCAACGCACTTAAACACCAGGAATCTGCGGCATCGTTTGCTCCACCCACTGTGGAAGCTTTTCTAGGTGCGATAGAGCCGTCAAGTTGTACTGCAGAGGCGTGATGCTGATCAAGTTTTTCCGATTGGCCTGTACATCTGTCATCAGTGGAGAATGAGCCGCGGCCGAATCTTCAACATCTTCCACCACTTCTCCTGCGAGCCAGTAGTAGGTCTTGCCCCGTGGATCGATGCGCTTTTCAAATAGATCCTGATAGCGGCGAATGCCCTGCCGCGTAAGTGTGACCCCAGCAATCTCTGCGGCAGGAACGGCGGGTATATTTGCGTTTAAAAGAATCGGATCGCTGAGGGGCTGCTTCTGCAGATGATCAACAAGGGCGCAGGCAAATTGAGCGGCAGCCTGAAAATCTTGAACTTTGAAGCTAGTCAAGCTGAGGGCCACGCTCATGATCCCTTCAATTGCCCCCTCCATTGCGGCAGAGACCGTCCCGGAATAGAGAACGTCGGTGCCGAGATTCGCGCCCTGATTGATGCCGGACAGCACCAGATCGGGGGGACTGTCTAGCAACGCACCCAGGGCGAGCTTAATGCAGTCAGAGGGGGTTCCAGAACAGGCCCAAGCTTTGACTTGAGGTAGAAATATCGCATCCATAAGTTCGGCGCGAATCGGCTGATGGATGGTTAAGCCGTGGCCGGTGGCGGAGCGCTCTCGATCGGGACAGACAACGATGACTTCGTGATTTGCGATCGCAAGGGCATTTGCCAACGCCTTAATACCCGGAGCAAAAATACCATCATCATTGCCAACTAAGAGTTTCATTGAGAGTATCCCTGCATCTGCGCTGTCTCATCTTAAAGCTTTGTCCACAATTTTCCACTTCTTGAGACTGATTCAGGCACTTCTGAGATTTAATCCTCGTCATAGATCAAAAATCACCTTCAGGAGCTGTCTCCTTGGTTCCCACGCTTCCACCTCGAACCCTCAAAATTGAGTCGCGTTTCCCATGGCGACCTACGATCCTTGCTCTGGCGCTATTGGGGCTGACAGCTTTCATCTGGCCGCGGCCTAACCCCGAGTGGTTACTCCCGCAAAGCAGCCGTCCTGGAGAGATTGCGCCGCTTGCCATGTCTGGTGGCAGTCCCCATTTGCGAGCGCTGATGCGCACCATTTCCGCCAGCGAAGCCAACGACCCTAGTCCCTACACACTGCTGTATGGCGGCACCCATGTCGAAGACCTGAGCGGACATCCTGATCGCTGCTTGCCCATCGTTGCTGGCCCCAATGTTGGCAACTGCACCACTGCTGCTGGTCGCTATCAGTTCATCAATACCACCTGGGCAGAGAAAGCCAAGGCCTATCACCCCAAGCCCCACAAAATGCTGTTGTGGCAAACCTACAGCTTTGAACCCATGTACCAAGATCAGGTTGTATATAAGTGGCTGCAAGATCAGCAAGCATGGGGATTAGATATTCCTCAAGCCTTAGAGGCCGGTCAGCTACAGTCAGTCCTCAAGCGCCTCTCTGGAACCTGGACTAGCCTCGGTTACGGTATTGAAGATAACGCTGTGACGCCTCAACTAGCCCGCATCTATCAGCAACTGTTAGCTGAGGAATTAGCGACGGCTCAGTCTTCTTAAAGTCGCAAAAACCGAACCCTGTGGTTCTTCTGATTTTGCTACGGTGAGATTAGATATTTTGCCGGTTCCTGCGAACGTGTCGGCTGCCCTCTCTAATGCTTTCTCAGTCCACAATGGGGTTGACTGATGCTTGTGGGAGCGAGGCCGCATCCTTGACATGGTCCCGCGCTGATTGATTGCCAGGAGATTTAAAGAATGCCCGCCACTGATTTCAAAGATTATTACAAGATTCTGGGCGTCAGTAAAACCGCCGATGAGTCTGAAATTAAGCGGACTTTTCGGAAGCTAGCGCGTAAATATCACCCAGACATGAATCCCGGTGACAAGGCTGCAGAGGCAAAGTTCAAAGAGATTAGTGAAGCTTACGAGGTTTTATCCGATTCGAGTAAGCGCCAAAAGTACGACCAGTTTGGTCAGTACTGGAATCAAGCGGGCGGTGCCTCTGCGGCCGATCCCTTTGGTGGACAGTACGGCAGCTTTGATGAGTTTATCAATGAGCTACTGGGGCGCTTTGGGGGTGGATTTGGTGGAACAGGCGGTCCTAGCTACCGCACCACGACCGCGACGCCGGGGTTTGGCTTTAATGACGCCGGATTTGGTTTTAATGACGGTGGCTTCGGCAATGCCGGTAGCATGTCCGCCGATGCTACGGCTGAGATTTCTCTCAGCTTTGACGAGGCGCTACAGGGCGTGCAAAAGCGGCTAATCATTGGTGGCAGTGAAACCATCTCGGTACGGATTCCCGCCGGAGCTAAGCCAGGGACTAAGATTCGGGTACGGGGTAAGGGACAGCTTAATCCTATGACCCAGACGCGCGGTGATCTGTATCTGACGGTCAAGCTTCAGCCCCACTCATTCTTTAAATTTGAAGGTGACCGACTCACTTGTGAGCTTCCCATTACCCCTGATGAGGCAGCTCTGGGAGCAAGTATCGACGTGCCTACACCTGGGGGCAGCGTCAAGATGAACGTTCCGGCGGGTATTAAGTCAGGGCAGTCGATGAGGCTGAGAGGCAAGGGCTGGCCGCTGGCAAAGGGCGGGCACACGGATCAAATTGTCAAAATTCAGCTTGTGATGCCAAAAGAGCTTTCTGCTGCGGAGCGAGAGTGTTACGAAAAACTGGCGCAGTTGCGGAGTTTTAATCCGCGATCGCATCTATAAAAACTCAACCTCTTGTGAAAAGCCTAGAGCCTTACCATCATGTATACACAAATGATCTATACATCGATGATGGCAGAGAGCCTTGAAAATCACTCGCTCTCGAGACTACCGTGATGAACTGTTCATGTAATTCTGCTGTTTCCAGAGATGGTCAATGGTGACAAACCGATAGCCCTGATCGAGAAGCTGAGGTACAAGCTGACGAACAGACTGAGCCACATCCTGGCCGCCGCACAGTCCATCATGCAGGACAATAATTGAGCCGTTCTGCGTTTGCTCAACAACACGCTGGGTAACCAATTCAACACCAGGACACACCCAATCAACCGGGACAACGCTCCACATTACCGGGCGGTAGCCTCCTAACTTGAGGCGAGATAGCGTACTAGGGGTAAAAACGCCGTTGGGCGGCCGGACATCTCGAAGGGTGCTTGGGTCGATGTTGCAGATAGATGCGATCGCATCCCGAGTCCGCCCCAAGTCCTGAAGTAACTGTTCCCCCTTCATTCTTGGGAAAGACCGATGCGTATAGCCATGCAGTCCCAGCCAATGCCCCTGCTCATAAACCGCCTGCGCTACCTGCGGCGCACGTTCAACACAGACTCCTAACCAAAAGAAACTAGCCGTCACCTGATATTCAGCCAGTGCCTCAAGCAACTGCAGCGTATATTTAGGGTGAGGCCCATCATCAAAGGTCAGCGCAATTTCCTTGCGCTCCGGGTTGCCCTTCCACAAACATCCCGGAAATAAAGGACTTAAAACGCGATGAACGTAGGGAAGGACTGGAGCAATGCCCATAATTTGAGATCGACCACCTATAGCGTAGGACTACTCTCTCATGACGTATCCCACACCCCTCACCGTTTGAATCATGCGCTTTTCATCATTCTCTTCTAACTTCAGGCGCAGATAGCGGATATACACCTCAATGATATTGGAATCGCCCATGAAGTCGTAGCCCCAGACCTCTTCTAAGATGCGATCGCGCGTCAGCACCTGCCGAGGATGGCGCATTAAATACACCAGCAGATCAAATTCCTTGGCCGTTAGCTCAATCGAGCGATCACCCCGATAGATTTCACGAGTGCGCTGATTAAGAGTCAAATCAGAGAACTGCAGCTCGTCTGGGTCATCTTCTTGAGTGCGCCGCAGATGCGCCCGCACCCGTGCCAGTAGTTCTTCAATACTAAAAGGTTTGACTAGATAGTCATCTGCGCCCGCGTCTAGGCCCTCGACGCGATCGCTAATCTCATCTTTGGCTGTCAACAAGATCACCGGTACCTGATCACCCGTCGCTCGCAGTCGACGACACACCTCAATGCCAGTGAAACCAGGCAGCATCCAATCGAGAATAATCAGATCAAGCTGCAGTTCTCGAGCCGAAGTGAGACCGGTCATCCCATCATTGGCCACCGTCACTTCGTACCCTTCTTGGGCAAGTTCTAGTTTCACAAACTGGGCCAGTTTGACTTCGTCTTCAACTAATAAAATATTTGCGGTCATAGCGATACTGCAGATATGGGCAATGTAACGGTAAAGGTGCTGCCTTCGTTGAGCTCAGAGCGAACAGTGACCTGTCCCCCCATCCCCTCTACAAAGACTTTAACGATAGATAGTCCTAGGCCTGTCCCTCCCATCGAACGAGTACGGGCTTCGTCCAAACGATAAAAACGATCAAAGATGCGAGATTGCTGCTGTAGCGGAATGCCGGGGCCGCGATCGCAAACCTGAATAACAGCCTGTTTATCGACTTGCTCTAGCTTGATTCTCACTGGCTCAGCCTCGTCCGAATACTTCAAGGCATTCTCTACTAGATTGACCAAGATTTGGTGGAGGCGATTCGCGTCTGCATAGATCGGAATCAGCGACGCCTTCGCCTCCACCAAAATTGTCCGATGGCTGAACTGTTCTGCGACTTGCACTACGCCTGTCACAACATCGTTGAGAATCAGAATTTGTAGATCATAGGCCATATAGCCATCATCGGCCCGCGCTAAGTTAAGTAAGTCTTGCAGGAGCTGAATTGTGTGATCGGCCTCACCCGCAGCTACCTCAAGAGCTTCGCGCTGATGGTCAAGCAAATTATCGCTGCGGCGCAGCGTACTTTGCAAATAGCCTCTGACAATAGTGAGGGGAGTTCTCAGCTCATGAGAAACATCACTCGCAAACTGTCGCTGTCGTTCCCCAATATGATGCTGCTGGGCCCATGCTTCAGATAAACGAGCCAGCATCATGTTGAAGGTATTGGCCAACGATTGAATTTCACTTGAGGCTTTTGGCAGAACGACTTGGGCATGTCCTAGGTCTTCAGCCGATATCTTCTGTGTCATGGCTTGCATCTGAAACAGCGGCTGGAGGGAACGTCGAATAAAGTAGGCAATGGCAAAGAGCGACAGTATCATTGCCAGGCTCGTCGCTAGCACCAGCGTTTGAATATTGTCGTTAATGCGTCGCTGATCCTGCGTAATATCTTGAGCCACAAACAGAGTGCCTAACGTTTGAGTGCCGATCACCAGAGGACTGCGACAGGCAACTAATTCGCGATCTTGAACCTGATAGAGATCAAAGAGCGAACCCTTCTGAAAAGTTTGGGCAAGGTCGCTGGGGTGGCCAACACGCTGCCACGCTGGCCCTGTGATGGCAGGAGCAGCCACTAAAGATGCATCCTCTTTCTCGATCCAGAGCAGAAGATTGCGAGATGCTCGATTGTCAATGGCCTTCTGGAGGCTTTTGTTCATCGGTAGCATCTCGCTGTAGAAGGTGATGTCTTCCGTAACCTGACTGGCAACCGTGAAGACATTCTTTTTATGACTTTCGATGAGAATGCGCTGCATTTTCCAGCAGGTCCAGATCGCCACACTACTGAGCGATAAGGCAAACAGCGTACCTATGCCTAGCGTTAACTGCACCTCTAAAGATGACCAGTTGATCCGCCTTTTCAGCTTTGCTGGCAGGTTCTGAAAGACTTGAGGGACAGCGCGTTTCATCGGCATAGAGCGGCGCAAATCAAAATTGCTGAGCCGTATGGGCTTGCGGATCAAATCTCCAGCGGTCTTGGTAATTGGGTGCTCCATAAATATTGAAACTAACGGTGGGTTCGTCTCCCAATGCCTCGACAGCATGGATAGCATCTGGCATAAAGCTAATAATGTCCCCTGGATTCAAAATCAGTTCTCCCGTCTGCTCAATTCGATCGGGATGGCTTTCGTCTGCGGCCCGCCGCCAAAATCGATTTTTTTCTTGACCACTAAGGAGCGCAACAACACCCCAAGTCGCATGGTTATGGATGGGAGACTTTTGACCCGGTAACCATGCCACCATTTGAATCGTGAGCGGGAATTGAGGCTCTTCATAGAGAAAGTTCACCGACCATCCCACCTTCGGGTCGGGCGGCTGAGCGGCGAACTGTAGCCATGTGGATTCAGTTAGTAATTGGCGTACCAAGGGGCGCATCTTTTCTAAACGAACCTGCTCTTGGGAGTGGTGCTCGATGATGTCTTCTACATTGGTAAGAAAGCGATACAGGCGATACTGATGTAGGCCTTCACCGGGAACTGCGCTGTGGCAGACTTGCCACTTTCCGTCTTCTGTTGCTAGCCAATCTTGATTAACCACGCTGATATACCACTATTTGCAATAACTAGACCGTTTCTGTTTGCGAGACAGAAGATCTGCTTCTGTCGTCGCGGCAAAAGGTTCTTGTTTGCCCTCATAACCTCTGCATTGTTCCAATACCCTCAGCCTAAAAGTAAATATTGGGCTTCCAGCACTTGGAGTAATTATCATTAATCTTCCATCCCCCATCTAAAAGGGCAAGGATGATTTTGTCCTGACGATCAGATAAGTTTTAACTGAGAGCAGCACACTTTGTATGAATTACCTCAAAGTATCCCAGTCCCTGAAAAAACTAAAGAAGAGAAATAAGGTGTCTATTTACTCCACAACTTATATAAAAGAAGGTGATGTTGCAGATCGCCGATATTACTAGACTTGAACTGTTTCCAGTGCTGAGTTCGCCCCTACAAAGATCTTGGCGGTGACCATGATTCTCGCCAAACTCGGTAACTCATTGCTATGATTGCCAGGATAAAGCCGCAACTTCGGTGTGTTTGGTTCATTTGATTCTTTAATCAACGGAGAGAATTATGAAAGTTAATTACATGGCAATGGTTGCCGCTGTTTCTCTAATGGGTTCAGGAGCATTGGTTACGAGCTGCTCTGAGCCTGCTACTGATGCACCTGCGGAGACTGATGGTGCTGCAGATCCTTGTGGTGCTGCTGCAGATCCCTGTGGTGCCGCTGCAGATCCTTGTGGCGCGAAAGAAGATCCCTGCGGTGCTTCGGCTCCTTAGTCAAAACATTAACCAGTCAAACCGCAACTCTGATAGTTTGACTGGCTCTGCTCTTTAGAGCTAGCAGATAGCGATAGAATACTTGAGGTGGCAATTATTCTCCACCTCTTTTTGTTTTTTTATTGTCTCCCGATTCCTCAAGAGAGCGTTAACTGAGGTTACACAGGATTCAAAAGCACAAAGATAATGTGCGATTGTTGAGAATGTTATTTGACGAACACCTATGCGATTAAACATCACTCTACTTTGGCGTTCCCTACTCAGCTCGATGCTGGCCCTCTTCCTGTTATGTGTGAGTGGTTTTACCAGTCCTGATGCCCAAGCCGTGACCCAAATCAAGCTGACGGATCTGTCTGCCGATCTGTGCCCAGACAAAGTGGGTGAAGGGACCGTTACCAGCGGAGGGCCGACGTTAAGACTTGCCAACTGCTTCCTGATTACTGGGACGACAAAGAACCCCTCTAACAGCCCTGTAGTAGATGCTGATGTTTTTGGCCGGATCTATGACACGAATAACAACCCGGTCATGGAGAACCGCACTCGCCTAGGCTCTATCAATGAGGTAGACCCGGGGGTGGGAACCTTTGAACTTAGAATTAGCGTTCCTGAGGGTCTTAAGCCCCCATTACAGCTTGAGCAGTTCAAAGCAAGCGGGTTCGCCGCGAAAGTTCGTTAGTGCTTCTCAGAGTGCAGAAGAAAAGCGAATGCTCAAGATGCATTTTTCTGTTAGCCGGTCACTAAATCATATAAGGGATTCTAACTAAGGCACCTTGAAGAACCTGAAGCAGCAAAAATCCTAGGATTGGCGATAGATCAATGCCGCCGAGGGGAGGGATAATTGATCGAAAAATATTCAGATATGGATCGGTGAGCTGGCTAAGAATTGAGAAAGGTGGGTTCATCCAATTAATATTTGGGAACCAGCTCAATAACACGCGAGCGATCAGCAGATATAGATATATCTGCACGAAGGTCGCTAAAGACGTAATGATTAGAGTAATAGGGTCCATGGTTGGCTGTTTGTTTCGAATGACGAGCAGTATCTAAAGTTTAGCTGATGTCATTGCCTGGGATGCCTACGCTTCTAAAAAGAATAAGAAGGTTTGGGCAATAGACGCACTCAGCTAACAATTAATCTGAAGCATTGCCGTTCACTTCACTCAGTTGTTCACGGGCTTGATCAATAGCTGAGTTAAGTTGAGAGATTTTGTCTTCAAGGCTCTGACGGGCGTCTTCCATTTCTAAATCGCTACCGCCCATGAAGACGGGAGGTCTGAATTGGGGGGTGCTTGGATCATCGCTTTCATCCGTTTGCGGTTCAGACGTGAGGCGATTGCTCAATTTGGTGGCAATCCAGGCACCTAGCAGCCCTCCGGTGATGCCTCCGAAAATGCTCCCGGCGAGGAAACCGCCCCCGAATCGATCGTTGTCACTGCTCATCGGCTTATCCTTTAACGGCCTGTTCCTAGCTTAGCGATTAACCTCAGCTTTCGGCTGAGGCTACTGTATTTCTTTAGCCTCCTTTAGGTCTCGAAGGCGCGATCGCCTGCATCTCCTAACCCCGGCACAATGAAGCCTTGGTCGTTGAGGGCTTCGTCGATGGTGGCGGTGTAGATCTGGAGGCCGGGGTAGGTCTGCCCCAACTGCTGAAGCGCGGGAGGGGCTGCAACAACAGAAATAATGCGAACAAGTTCTGGGTTCGCTTGGCGCTGGGTTAGTTCCTGCATCGTAGCCATGATCGCCCCCCCTGTGGCTAGCATGGGTTCGCTAATTAAAATTCGGGTCTCTGGGGCGAAAGTGGCGGGCAGCTTGTTGAGATAACAGTAAGGCTGCAGTGTTTCTTCATTCCGCGCTAGACCGTAGTGGTAGGTAGCTGCGCGGGGCAAAACCTGTTGCGCCCCATCTAGTAGCGTCAGCCCTGCCCGCAGAATGGGGACAACAGCGATGGGCGTCTCTGGGTTGATGATGGTGGCGGCTGCGGGGCCGAGAGGTGTCTCAACTGATGTTTCGATGACGGGCAGCCAGTCTCGCATGGCTTCATAGGTCAGCCAGCGCCCCAGCTCTGTCATGGCGGTTCGGAAGAGGATGCCAGGGGTATTTTTGTCCCGCGCCATGGCGAGCCAATGCTTGACGAGCGGGTGAGGCGGAACGTAGACACGGAGCTGCATGGACATCGCTAGCGAGACCTCTTGATCGACGGCTCAATGGTGTGGAGCCTGAACTATCATAAGCTGTCCTTGACCTAGACAGGAGGCTGACGCCCTGCTTGAAAGCTGTTGTCCCCATCGGGGCGGGTAGATAGTGGGTTGAAAATTTTTGAGTAAGCCACTACTTCTGCTGGCATTGGGGGCAGTAATAGTAGCGACGCCCGCTGGAAAGTTCTTTGATGACCGGGGTTTGACAGATAAAGCAGGGTTGACGGGCGCGACTAAAGACCCAGTGACGATAGTGACGACGCGCCATGCCGCTGGCCTTGAGCTGTTCGGCCTGTTTAATGTTGTTGGTAATGCCACCGGTTTGGTAGGACTGCTGGGTGACGGAAAGGACGGCTGCAGATAGGTTGTGGATTTGGCTAGAGGTACAGTCTATAGGGCGCAGTTGTGGGTGAACCCGAGCGACAAACAAGATTTCACTGCGGAGATAGTTGCCTAACCCCGCAAAGAAGTGTTGATCCAATAATAGAGTTGTTAACCGGCGGCGGTGGAATGTCGGGTCTTGAAACCGCTGCTCTACATCTTCAATGCTGAGTTGATCGCTCAGTACGTCGGGACCAATGCGACTCAAAAAGGGATGAGCAAGGATGGTGTCGTCATCTAGAATCTCAATATCTGAGGCGCTGTAGAGTAAGGCTGATTTGCGATCGCAATGTATCGCTAGCCGCAGCTGCCGATTTGTTTGAGGATAGCTGTAAGCCTTACGCACCATCCACTTGCCGTAGAGCTGATTATGGCTATAGATACTGAGGCCATTGCTGAAGCGCGTCAGCATTGCTTTGCCGTGGGTTTGCACCGCGGTCACCCGGCTCTCGCTTAAAGCAGCACCGTAGGACTGCAGATGTGCAAAAGCAAACCAGACCTCTTGCAAAGGCTGCTGAACGACTGCCGCTGCGATTCGATCCGCTGCTCGTCTAATTTCTGGACCTTCAGGCACGAAAACGCTCTCCGCTCAGCACAAAAAATGGAGGCTATGAAAGCCTCCACTACAGATTACATTTACGGAACTAAACTTATCCGGCAGCAACAGCGACAGCCGCCTCTGGAGCGTCAACCGTTTCTTCAGCCTCTAAGCGCAAACTCGGAAAGAGAAAGTGGTTCTCTTCAACGTACTGAGCACCGAATAAACCTTTCTCAGCCCAAAAATAGCGATCTGTTGTATGCTCGTTTCGCTTTACTAATAGCAAAGCTGGGGGAACAATACCCGCTGTCTGAATATACTTCCGAGCTGCAGTTACGGGCTTGTCTTCACCGCTTTCAATACTGAACTGGGGTATACATTCTAAAATTCTTCGCCCTTCCTGACGACGACGACTCTTACGCTTCCGTCTTCTTGCCAAAGCCAGACCTCCCTTGCGACTACTCAGCGATCAATCTACTGTAGTTCTTGTTACAAAACCGACCCCGATTATAGCGATTTGACACTGAAAACTCAAATTTATTTAAATTTTCATGACGACAAATCAGCACAGAGCCTGCTACGTCGAGTAGGTAACGATTGCTTGTGTAAAGAAGTGCAAAGTTTCGTCTGAATTAGGTTGATTGAAAGCCAACTGTCTAGCCGTAGAAGCTAGCTTCCTTCAACCAGAGTTCGATAGTCGCCGACAGACAGAGAATCTTTTAGCTCGGTGGGGTCACTCACTTGAATTTTCATGAGCCAGCCTGCTTGGTAGGGATCTTCCGCTAGCATCTCGGGGGTTTCGATCACTGCTGCATTGCATTCCACAACTTTGCCCGTGATCGGGGCATAGAGATCTTCAACAGCTTTGACCGATTCAATGTTGCCACAGGTCTCGCCTTTGGTCAGTTGTTCGTCGACTTCGGGCAGTTCAACGAAGACAATATCCCCGAGTTGATCGACGGCATAGGCGGTGATGCCGATGGTGGCGGTGTCGCCCTCAAGATGCACATATTCATGAGAGTCGAAATACTTAAGAGTCTCTGGATATTCAAAGCTCATGGGGTTGCTCCAATCAAGGGATTATCTAGGTGGGTTGTTGTATCAGTGAGTCTAGAGATTATTGTGCCCGAATTTGGACTGTTTGAGGTCTATTTGGAGCGCCGATAGAAAGGGCGCTTGACGACGGTTGCTGGGCATTGTTTGCCCCGAATCTCTACGGTAACGGACTGACCTACCTTGGTAAGGTTAGGAGGGAGATAGGCAAGTGCGATCGCAACTCCCAAAGTCGGCGAGAATGAACCACTTGTTACTGTACCCACCACCTGACCATCCACACACACCGGATAGTCATGACGGGCAATATTACGCCCCTCCATTTGTAGGCCCACAAGTCGTTTAGAGACGCCGGATTCCTTCTGCTGCTCCAGCGCCGAACGGCCAATAAAATCGCCTTCAAAATTGAGCAGCCATTTCAGGCCCGCTTCCAGAGGCGTGGTGGTGTCATTAATATCTTGGCCGTAGAGTGCCATTGCCGCCTCTAGACGTAGGGTGTCGCGGGCGCCCAATCCGCAAGGCGCAATGCCCTGAGTCAGAAGCGTTTGCCAAAGCTGGTCACCCATTTCGGAACTCACCATAATCTCAAAGCCATCTTCGCCGGTGTAGCCCGTGCGAGCGAACCAGGCCGGCTGGTCTAGAATTGTTCCGGTTTGATGACGATAATTGCCCACGGCTGATAGGTCTGTTGGCGTTAAGCTTTGCAGAATCTCGACAGCTTTTGGACCTTGAACGGCAATTAACACCCGCTCAGTCGAAACATCTTTGAAACCTAAGTCCTTTTCAGAGCAATGCTCTAAGAGCCAAGCCTTGTCTTTGTCTGTTGTTGAAGCATTAACAATCAGCTTTCCCAGTTCGAGGCCCGCATCATCTTGGTCTTCGTAGTAGAAAATCAAGTCATCGATAATTCCACCCTCAGGATTGAGGAAGACAGAGTATTTTGCTTGCCCCGGCTGCAGTTGACCCAAGTCAGACGGAACCAGGGACTGAAGCTGTTGCCGTAGATTCTTGCCCTTGAGGAGAAACTTGCCCATGTGGGAAATATCGAACATCCCGGCCTGCTGGCGAACATTTTGATGCTCCGCTGTAATGCCCTGGTACTGCACGGGCATATCCCAGCCGCCAAACCCCATCATTCGAGCCTTGAGATCTTGGTGTTGCTGAAATAGAGGAGTTTGCTTGAGTTCAACCTGCGCCACGAATTTGCCTCTTGCCAATTGAGGCCTTCAATTTAACATCATTCCGTGCTCTGCCAAGGGTTCCGCCGACACCTCTGCTTTCGAGATCTAGGCCATCGACTAAACTAGGAACGCATCGTTCAACAATAACTTCACGAGTCGTCAATGTGTTGCGCCGGATAACTGGGCATCATAGCGAGGCGTACTGCAGCATTCGATCATCATGCGGATTCTTTTCCTTCATCCCAACTTCCCAGCTCAGTTCCGGCATCTGGCAGCTGTCCTAGCCCAAGATCCCCAGCATCAAGTCGTGTTCGGCACTGCCCGTCCTGAGGGCAGTATGACCGGCGTCACGAAGGTGCTCTACAAGCCTTCAAGAGAAGTGCGGCCTGAAACCCATCACTATGTCCGCAGTTTAGAGAGCGCTGTGCTGCAGGGGCAGGCTGTTTTTCGGGTGGCTCAGCAGTTGCGAGAACGCGGCTTTGTCCCTGATGTTGTCTATGCCCATTCAGGCTGGGGACCGGGGTTATTCGTGAAGGATATTTTCCCAAAAGCAAAGTTCTGCAGCTTTTTCGAGTGGTACTATCGCGCCCACGGCTCTGATGCTGATTTTGACCCTGCCGATCCGCTACAGGCTGATGATGAGGCCCGGATTCGGATTAAAAATGCGCCCATTTTGCTTGATCTGGCGAGCTGCGATCAGGGGCTGTGTCCCACGGGTTGGCAACGCCAGCAGTTCCCTGCAGAGCTTCACTCTAAGCTCAAGGTTTTGCATGATGGGGTCGATACTCAGTATTTCAAACCCCAGCCCGGAGCCAAACTGGTATTGCCAGAGTGCAATTTAGATTTATCGCAAGTTAAAGAACTGGTGACCTACGTGGGGCGTGGTATGGAACCCTATCGCGGTTTTCCGCAGTTTATGGAGGCGGTGGCGCGGCTGCTGCAACGCCGGCCTCAGGCCCATGTAGTGGTGGTGGGCGAAGATCGGGTGGCCTATGGTAAGCAGTTGCCTGATGGTCAAACCTATAAGCAGTTGATGCTGGATAAGCTCCCACTCGATTTATCACGACTTCATTTCACGGGGCGGTTGCCCTATGATCTTTACCTGAAGGTGCTGCAGGCTTCTTCGGTGCACGTCTATTTGACCCGGCCCTTTGTCCTGTCTTGGTCAATGCTGGAGGCAATGTCGGCGGGCTGTGTGCTAGTGGCATCCGATACTGAGCCGGTCAAAGAGGTCATTAAGGATGGTGAGAATGGTCTGCTAACGCCGTTCTTCTCGCCAGAGGGAGTTTGCGATCGCATCCTAGAAGTGCTCGATCACCCCGACGGCATGGCTCGAATCCGCCTTAATGCCCGTCAAACTGTTCAGGAGCGTTACGATCTGGCAAAACTACTGCCCCAACATCTTGACTGGCTGCAGTCGGGTCTCTAAGCAGAGTCTCGATCTCTAAAACGTGCAGTGCTGAGAGGCTGCGCGCCTATACTGGGAAGGTAAATTGCACCCTCATCAATTCATGGCTCGTTTCCCCATTGTGCTAACGGTGATCTCGATGCTTGCCTGGAGCGTGCCCAGTCAGGCCCAAGATATTCGCCAAGCCACCTTAGCCAACTGCCTGCGGGGAATGGAAGCCGTTACAGCTGGCCATGCTCAGCTCCAAGCTATTCCTCAGTTTTATAAAGCCCATGCTCAACAGGGCAGTGCATTTCAGCCTGAGCGCGATCGCTTTGCCGTCGTGGCGCTCACCGAAGTCGAGATGGCCCAGCAGCGGCGCGCTAATTTATTTGAATTTGACCCAGCCCAAGGGCGTCTTTATCTGATGGCCGTCCCCATGACTCAAGTGTGGACAGGTTTAGGGTGTTTACATGAAACAACTCTTGCCCAGATCCTTCTGGAGAAAGCAACGCCTAATCCCTCCCGCACCGACTACTTAGCGGCAAAAGTTCAAGCCTTTGACAGTGAGCTGTTTGCCGCAGACCGAATCACTCAGGGAAAATTTACGCAGGCCATCCGTCAGATTCAAGCCCGGCGACAGTACTATGCAGAAGGCAGCGTTGTGACACCCAATCGTCAGGCGCAAGCTGCCCTAGACCGCACCTTTCCACAGTCAGCCGTTCTCTCGCCCCATGAACGCGGATTCAGGGATGATTTCTATAGCGTGGCTCTCAACTTTGCTCGCTTACCGAGTCAAACGCAGCGCATCGCGTTTCTGAATAGCTGGTACGAGTAGTCTACACGCAAAAAGATAGCCCCCAGCGGATGTGCTGGAGGCTGGTATTTACTGTTGCGTTGGATGCTTGGAAACGAAGGCGTTTACTGCGCTAAGGAAATGTCTGAATTCTTCCAGAAGCGGGAGAGAAGTAGACCTGCTGCCGTTAGCTTGAGCAGCTCTAAGCCCCAATAGGTTTGATGGAGCTGGTCCATCTGCTTGGGAACAGTTGCGGTCTCAAAGAGGTTGAGCTGAATGCCTAATGCGCCCATGCTAGGTGTAAGGCCATAGGTGTAGACCAAGGGAATCACGAGCAGCAGCGCGGCAATAGCGAGCATGAACGACTGCTGCTGCAGCGGACGCGCACTGTTGATCGCAGACCAGATTAGGCAGCCTGTCAGGACTACAGAACCGGCCAGCAGTTCGACACGGTTGAAAACCGAGAAAATCATATCTCCGGCCATAGCAAAGCCAGAAGAGTCCATCATGCCCGCGCCGTAGAGGCTAGGCATAACAACAAGGTCTAGCAGCAGACTGGCACCGAGCCAGGCCACAAGGACAACGATAATGCTTTTGCGCCAGAGAGACGCGTGGGTGGCGACGGCCATTGAGAATTGGTCTTTTGAATAGTCTGAATTTGGAAATGAACGACTCATTGGCTTTAACCTCCACCAAAGTTATACTCACCCTAACGGCCTCGACTAGAGAGGGTAAGGGCGCGCAACAATTCGCAAGTGAACCCGCAACAAAACTCAATCTGGTTACGGCTGGATATAGGTTTCAGGCTCTTCTAGAATAATTCGGCTGGCCCGTAGCCCCTGGATGAACGGGTGGTTCTCCCAGTTTTCGGTCAGCAGTTGCTTGATCAGTTGGGCCGAGCGATCACCAGCAATATCCCCCGTTAGTCCTAGATAAACGCTGGCGCTGTGGTGGGAGTCTCGACTGACCATTTGAAAGATCCGATCGGCCTGCTCTAGTAGATTTTTGGCCTGGGTTTGCATGTTGTTCCATAGATCAACGTTGCGCTGGTTGCTGAAGGACTCGGCAATCAGATCCTGACGGTGCTGAATGAGGATGGTTTGCGATCTCATCTCCATCGGCAGATCATCAAATAGAATCACGGGCCCATAGCCCACGAAACGGAGAGACTTAGCCCAGACCTCTCCCCCCAAAAGCTGTTTGACAATATGAAGCGCCACCGCCGTGATGATGGTTCCCTGACTATGCGCCACCAGCAGCACCTCTGCCCCCGCCCGAATGGCCCGGATAATTTCATAGGCTGTCCGCATCGTCGGTCGCGGCGCACCGGCTGGATAGCTTCCGTATAGATAGCTCTCTAGAGCTGACAGGTCCATATCCTGCAGAAAGGGCAGCCGTCGAATCAGCTCTAAGTCGATGGGCGACTGGGCCTTCTCCTGTCCTTCAGCAACGGTGAGAGAACGCTGAAGACGCTGCACCGCCGCTAAAATATCAGCATCCGACGGTAGCTCATGGTCGCAGAGGGCCTGCAAAGAATCGGCGTATCCCCGCAGTCGCTTCTGGCTCTCTGGCGTTTGGCGATCGGCCCGATGCTGAACTAAATCTGCGCCGCCCAACGTGCTTTCTAAAAGATCACTCTGAAAATTGGCGGTGCTGTTATGGACCCCCACGATGTCGGTCGGATGTTCAACGGTCATCCACACCAGCGCCTCTAGGTCGCGGAGCTGCTTTTTAACGTCACTGGCCATGCCGTTCACGTGAATCAGCCGTCTGGGGAGTCCTTTGGGCTTGGCTGGCCCGTAGTAAAGCAGGTGGCCGTCCTGCTGCTGTTCTGTCAACATTTAGCGCTACAAAAAATATAAAAGAGTACCTGTGATCAGAGTCACACAGTTGAGGTGATTGTGATCGCACCCCACCTAAAAACCCGAAGCCATAATGCAGGAGACTCGGTGCTATCTGAGTCATCAATGGGGAACACACAGTAAACCGGCAGACTTGGTTCAGTTTGTCGGTTTTTTATTGCCTGTTGATTCATTGTCTCGAACTTTATCGCATCGTGCCCAGCGTATGCCTGCAAGATTGTTCTTTGCTGAGAAGGTCGGGGTTTCTGAGAGCATGGGGGAGTATGTGAAACCCCCGCTACAATTTCTGCATGTTTGACCCAACCTGTAAGTTTCTTGCTGAGAGCTTTCCGGCTGACTTTGCCACCTGGTTGCTCGACGAATCAATAGCTTTGACAAAACTCAGTCCTACAGAACTCTCTCTGGAGCCGATTCGGGCCGATTCACTCATCTTGCTCGATTCAGACAAGCTGATTCTACAGATCGAGTTTCAGACAGAGCCAGATACAGCAATGGCGTTTAGACTCACGGATTATCGATTAAGGGTGTTCCGTCGTTTTCCCAGTAAGCAGATGAGGCAAGTCGTAGTCTATCTAACGCCGACAGGCTCTGATCTTGTCTATCAGAACACCTTTGAAATTCCGAAGCTGCGCTATGAATTTGAGGTGATTCGTCTTTGGGAGCAGCCGACTCAACCATTCCTGGATGCAATAGGGTTGTTGCCGTTGGCAGTTCTGACTCAAACGGAGAACAAGAAGGAGACGTTGAAACAGGTTGCCTCGAAGGTGGAGGCCATTGCCGACCGTCGGCTGCAGAGTAATGTGGCAGCATCAGCGGCGATTCTCGCTGGGTTAACATTGAAGCAAGACTTGATCAATCAGGTGCTACGGAAGGAAACGATGCAGCAATCTGTTATCTACCAGGAATGGAAAGAAGAATTTCTCCAGGAGGGTCGTCAGGAGGGCCGTCAGGAGGGTCGTCAGGAGGGTGCTCTTGAAGAGGCCCAGTCACTTATTCTCCGACTTCTCACTCGTCGGGTTGGAGTCATTGCCCCTGACGTTGAGACCCAAGTCTGCTCGCTCTCGCTCACTGAGCTTGAAAAGCTAGGAGAGGCGTTGCTGGATTTTTCTACATCTTCTGATCTGAGAGCTTGGTTGGAGAACAGGTGACAGTAGATGCAGTTGCACGAGGAGGTGAGGATGAGATCGCTTTGACCTCTGAGGATGCCAATCCTATCGCATAGTCCCTAACGTATGCTTCCAGGAGAGTTCTTTGCTAAGGATATCTAGGGCGCGGCGGTCGCTGCCTTCAAAGAGCGGGCTGACTTGACTCAAGACTGTTTCGACAAGCTGAGAGGCAAAGGCTCCGCCGGATCTAAGCAAAAAGCTGTAGTAGCAAAACTGGGGCTGAGAGTTGCGATCGCGATGAAAGCTTTCCACCTCTGATTCTGTCATGGTCCACACAGGCGTATTTACCGGCACCACTATCCGAGGAATGCCCTGCTCTCCCCAAGGAGGGCTGTCGTTGTGTAGCGTTCCGATCAATGCCGTAGCGAGGATTGTGCGGGTCTCACGAATTAAGTCAGGCGTAAAAAAAGGATCGGGCTGACTCACCAATCGAGGGCCGGTATTAAGATAGGCGGGGTTGAAAAGCTGAGAATTGTAGATAACCCCCACCGCCCAGTGGCGATCTTCGGTTTCTAGTTTCACAAAACAGCCAAAGCCATAGTCCTCCGGCTGAGGTGGATCTACCACCTCCATCTCATCATCGAGCTGCACGATATAGTCGCAGTGGGAATCAGATTTGACGACCTTGCCTAGCTTCATCACAAACTCTCATAGGAATTGAGACACAGAATCTGCCATATTTTGCGTTCTTTTGGCTAGGGTTGCAAACTTCTGAGATAAACCATGACTCCCTTGCTTTTCTTTTGTTGCTTCTGAGCGATGGAAAGCTTCGCTGCTTTCTGAATGTCAGGAATGGCACGCTGTGTATCTCCTAAAATCTCAGCGTGGATTAAACCACGTTCCATGTAGGCGTTGATCTCATTGGGGCTAGCCTTAATTTTTTGCTCTGCTTTATCTAGCAGCTTCGTCTGATCTTTCACAAACGCAGGACAGGATGTTTGAGAGGCGATCGCACCGTGACTATCCGCTGGTGCCAACATTCTCAACATCATTCTGGCAATCAAGTAGCCGGACAAATTTTGCTCTTTGCACGAGAGGTTTGCCAGCGTCGGCAGTTCCTGGGTGACTCTCTTCGTATCTTTATTGGCGATGTGTAGCCCGGAACGGATCATACTGCTCTTTAAGTCTGGAGAATCTGGCGGCTTATCCGAAGATCCCTTCAAGCTGGCAATCATTTTTTGAGCGGTTTGACTCGTACTTGAGTCTCCCTGAGCTTTGGCTAAGGTCTGTG
Organism: Acaryochloris thomasi RCC1774; assembly: GCF_003231495.1. Taxonomy (NCBI): domain Bacteria; kingdom Bacillati; phylum Cyanobacteriota; class Cyanophyceae; order Acaryochloridales; family Acaryochloridaceae; genus Acaryochloris; species Acaryochloris thomasi. The sequence continues at coordinate 123,784 of NZ_PQWO01000012.1, read as the reverse complement.
CTCGCTTGAAGTCGGCTGGGGCTTTACTAATGTTCTCTCCAGACAGGCTGTAAATCAGTCCTCTTAAGAGATAGGCCGTACTTTGATTGGGCGCGAGTTGGATGACTTTGTTGCTGTCAGCCAAAGCCGCTTCTGTCTGGTTGAGAAAGAAATGGGCATACCCACGATTTAGGTGGGCCGCAGCGTAGTTTGGTTTGAGACGAATAGCCTGATCTAGATTTGCGATCGCACCCTCATAATCTTTCGCATCCATCTTCTCGCTCGCCTGCAGATAGTAGTCATCTGCAGAAAGCTTTGAGCCGGTTGACCGTGCTGTGGGGATAGCAAAACCCAAATCTACGCCGGTCTGAGGGACAAGGCTCAAAAAGCGCTTGATTGGAATCCCTAAATTAAACCCTGTCTTGATGTAGATCGACGGGTCAATATTGGGATTTTGCGCTTGTTCAGTTGTATCTGCTCTGCCATGAATGGCAATTAACTTTCCAGTTTCGTTGAGCACTGGCCCACCGCTCATTCCAGGCAACGTATTGTTGGAATAGACCAATGAGTAGCCCTCAGCCTGGGGACGGCTGGCGCTGGCCGTGATTTTGCCTTCGGTAAAGTTATAGATTGATTCAGGCAAAGCCTCGGTGCGGTTCGGAAATCCAGCAATGTAGCTAATTGTCCCCTCTACAGCCTGATCAGATTCTCCGATTTGAGCGGTTTGATAGGGTTTATTGCTGGTGAACTGAACAATGCTTAAGTCTAGTTCCGGCAGCTTTTTGATGCTGTCTGTATTGACCGTATGTTCCCTACCATCAGGCGTGATCATCCGATAGTCATCGTCTGAGGCGACGACGTGAGCTGCTGTCAAGACCGTGTAAAGATCGCCCTGACGCTTCAGGATCACCCCAGAACCAGAGGTTTGGCTCGTGATCCGAACCGTGAAGCTTTTCGCCATCTGACTGACTTCAGCAGGGCTAAGAGCCTGTGCTGCTGGGGGCAGTACCATCGTGACCGCAGCGGCTGCCCCCAGCAACACTGTCGGGAACTTAGATAGGACAGTCATAGAGCTTCGGTGAGAACGGCATGGCTCAATATTCTACCTCTAAAAAATTAAGACTGAGATTTAGGGGCCCTGTGACTCTCGCCATGGGTTGGGCAAGGAGGAGCACTAATGGATCGATCGAGCCAGCCGACAGCCTGCTGGAGCCGTGCCAGAGCTTCTTCGGGCTGGTTCTTGAGCAAGAATACGATCGCAACTCCCGCCTGCTCCAAAGCCCTCGCTTTGCGGTTGGCCTTCAGCCGATGCCAATCCATTGAAGAAATTGTCAGCTCCTCCGATAGCTTTTGGGCCAGCGGTAGGGCTACAGGTGACTTGTCCGTGGGAGGAGAGAGAGGAGCGCCAGACATTTTTCTGTTCCCGAATGTATGCCATCGATTGTAGCGGGGGTACCCTAGCTTTGTCAGAGTTAAAAGCTGATGGTTCGGTTCTCCGGTCACGATTGGAGGCGGCATCAGAAAACCTCTGCTACAATGCCTCTAGCTATTTCTGCGTCGTTGGTGACTGCCAATATGTTTTTTGATCTATAACTTTAACGAACGGGAGCCAATCAGCGCGATGGCAGTAGACCAGGCTTCGGCCAGGGCACTTTAAATCGATGCGATCAGCACCCACCTGGATTTTTCCAGGTCAAAAACTGAGGTAAGACGGCGTTGCGGGAATAACTAGCAAAGCGCCCTGTCATTGACAGGGCGCTTTGTGCATCTATGGGGGCGGAGGGACTTGAACCCTCACGACTTTTAAGGTCAACGGATTTTCATCCTCCCGCTGCTTTCGCAACTGCCCTTGCCAACCTGGCTGTGGGGCTTTGAGAATTGGACTCTCCCTTTACCCGCGCCCACAAGGCATAGCCCTTTGAGCGTGAGGGTAGCTCCCGTCGAGTCTCTGCACCTTCAAAAAAATAGCCCTTTGCAGTTCACCACGTAGGCTATTTCTAAGCTTGGCTCAGGATTGCCTTGCCTGCGTTCACAGGTTTAGGTTTCCCTGAATTTGAGAGCATTCACTTAATCGATTACTCGACTAAGGCCCAGTTTCCTAAGTCCGTAGCGTCTACCATTCCGCCACGCCCCCAAGATTGCTTCAATACCATATCACGGGACTATCCTAGATTTGCAGGGGGCGCTAGAATTCATATCCCAGTTCTGATAAGGGCTGTCCCGTCGGCCAAGTGCAAGAAACAACGTTGGGACCAATGACGCGCCACAGGTTGACAAGATGCTGTTCGATGGCGGGCTGTAGGACGGTGAGAAAGAGGCCTTCTGTGGTGTTTTGGTTGTGGGCAACCCAGCACCCTTGCAGAATGACTTCAATGCCAGCGTCTAGAGATGCACAAAGGCTGATGTTGTCGTCGTTGTGGGTTGCGATCGCATCTTCTAACGTCTTCATCTCGGTGACAGAGTCAGGAATGAGCACTGCGGCATAGCTTGGCTCTAGATGAATAGCTTGGCCAGTGCGGCGGGCTAAAAGCCGACGGCGAGCAATCATCGGCCCCATTCTGCCCGACAAGTATTCTAGGTGGGTGCCAATATCTGAGTAGGCTAGCTTTAACAACGGGGGTCTTCCTCTCTCTGTCACTGGCACATGTCTATGGTAGGCTTGCCACAAAATAGCTTGGCAAAGAAGCCTATCTCACTGAAGTGAGCCATGAATAGTACAATAATTCCCTCCCTTAATAGCAATCTTAAAGCCAAAGAATAAAAATCCGAGAATTAGTGCACTTTGAAGCCGTTACTCCGGCTGGGGAAGTGGTACAGCCAATGTTCTGAAGCAACTTTTCCGGGGTAAATTAAGTCTAGGGACTTTAGTATTGAGGTAATAGGGTATGCAAATATTTTCTTCAAGGCATCCCGTCCTTCGGGGCTGGTCCTCATTATTGATGATCGCCACCTTCTTGGCTGCACCAGCACTGGCAAAGCCGTCCAATTTCGGCAGCGTGAGCGTTGCCCCTGGCTTCAAGCCCGCTGCGAAAAACCTGACTGGCTATGCCAAGGGCGCTGTGGCGCTCCATAAGGTTGTGGGCGATCGAGATCGCAACAATAATCGCTGCATGGGGTATGGCTCTCCTGAACCCGATCATATCTTGGTCCTCAAAGGCAACTTTGCGCGTCTTAAACTGCAGGTCAAGAGCGGCAAAGACACCACTCTTCTGATTAAGGGGCCGGGTAACCAGCTCTTCTGTGCCGATGACACGGCCCGAGGACAAGATGCTGGCTTAACGGCCCAGAAACTCAGGGGTGGCACTTACCAGGTGTGGGTTGGCACGAGTGAACCGGGCCAGAAGTATCGCTATACCCTTTCCGTTGCTGAGTAGTGGGGTCCATCTCTACGTTAAATATTGCTGGGCGCAAAAACTGGCGTAGCGAGAGTTCGGCTGGCTGCTGAGTTCTGTATGGGTGCCGGATTCAACCACCTGCCCTTGCTCAAGGACTAGAATGCGACTGGCTCGCCGTACTGTCGTGAGGCGGTGGGCAATGATAAAGACGGTGCGCCCCTGCATAAGACGCTCCAGCGCTTCTTGAACGAGGGCCTCTGACTCTGAATCGAGAGCTGAAGTGGCTTCGTCCAAAATTAAAATGCGCGGGTTGAGAAGGACTGCTCTTGCGATCGCAAGTCGCTGGCGCTGCCCCCCTGAAAGCGTCACCCCACGTTCGCCGAGCTGCGTCTCGTAGCCCTCAGGGAACTGAAGAATAAACTCATGGGCATTAGCAACCTTGGCGGCATCTCTCACCGCCTTCAAATCAAAATGCGTTTGTCCAAAGGCAATATTGCGGGCAATGGTTCCAGAGAACAGCAGCGTTTCCTGAGGCACAATCCCAATCTGCTGTCGCAGGCTGCTGAGCGTCACGGACTGAATATCAATGCCATCAATCAAAATTTGACCCGCCTGGAAGTTATAAAAACGGGGCAGTAGGTTAACCAACGTTGTTTTCCCGGCCCCAGAAGCACCTACTAGAGCGATCGCTTCACCGGGCTGGGCTATCAGGTTCAATCGTTTGAGAATGGGCTGACCGGGGCGATAAGCAAAGCTGACGTCGCGGTATTCAACCTTCCCCTGGACAGCAGAGAGAATTATGGCATCGGGCGAGTCGATGACTTTGGGCTGCACAGCCAATAGCTCGAATACTCGATCAACAGAGGCTTGACCCTGCTTGTATTCGTTGAAGTTGGCCGTGAGTAGGTTAATGGGGTCGATGATCAGCGCCACGGCTGTAATGAAGCTAATGAACTCGCTGCCGGTGAGGTTCCCATCGATGATTTGCCAGCCACCGAGCAGGAACAAGAGCGCCACCGCGATTGCTTCCAAAAAGCCCACCACTGGGTACTGAATCGCCTTGATGCGCTCAGTAGCGTACTTGGCTTGCCGATTACGGTCAGCGGCCTGCGCAAACCGGCGAATTTCATAGTCCTCTGCCGCAAAGGCTTTGACCAGCCGAATGCCGCCAAAGACTTCAGTTAACAAGGCCGATAAGGTTGAGACTTGATTCTGGCTGCGGCGAGAGAGGGCCAGCAACCGTTCTCCAAACCAGCCGATTAATCCTGCCATAACCGGTGCTAACAATAGGGTGGTGAGGGTGAGAGGCCAGTTGAGATAGAGCATATAGGCCAAAATGGCGATCAACTGCAGCACACAGGGCAGCGCCTGATGGAACAGCTTGTTGAGGACTTCGCCAATTCGGTCTACGTCTTCGGTGAGCCGATAGGTCAAGTCCCCGGTTTGCGCCCGCTCAAAATAATCGAAATTGAGGCGCTGAAGGTGAGCATAGGTTTGCAGCCGTAGCGTCATGGCGACCTGAAAGGCCACACCCGCCATGAGCGCATCTTGGCCATATTCAAAGATGCCGCGCATGACAAACAGCAGTGCTGCCAAGACCGGCAGCAGCAGTAGAGCTTCCAGATCTTTTTGGCCGATGTACTCCGCGACTTGACCTAGTAAGTAGGCAATCAGGGGCATTGTGAGCACGTAGCCTAGGGTGCAACTGGTTGCGATCGCAAGGGTGAGCCAGTGAGGCCTGAGATAGGGCAGCAGCTGCCGATAGTGGGCTTTATTCACAGCAGAGTCGGCACTGGGATAGCAAACGGAGAGCAGATCTTGAGGCGATCGGACGAAGTCTTTCTTACGGAGGCTAGCCCACTCAAGACCATCGCAATTGTAGGTGAAAACGAGTGAGACTCAATCGGTTCCACTCGTTCGGGACTGCAGCAAAGATGTATTTTTGACTGCAATTTCTATCCAAAGATAGAGATCGATCTGATCCCTTCAGTAGATGGCGCAACGAGCGAATTCTTTCTACATTGAGATTGTAGAGCTTAATATTTCGCAACAAACGCAGCAAAAGCTGTAAACCGCTACGGCCTGTACGCTGTCGGTTCGCAAGTTTAGCAAGAACTAAGAGTAAAGGACTTTGGTATGCCTATCGCCCTAAGAGACGACGTAATGTACATTTTGCTTGAGAAAATCGGTAAGGCAAGTGGTGACGGCAAGCAGGCCGTCGATTTTCAGGCGGCTGACTTTACAGGGCGTGACCTAACCATTTCCGATTTTTTGGGGCATCTCGACTACCTCAATCAGAAGCAGTACATTGATGCTGATTTCACGGGTAACGCCTACGGCACGCAAGAGGACGTTCCCAATGCGGTCAACATCGAGACAGATAAATTAGACTTCCGAGTTGCCAACACCTTTGGTGCACCTGATGGTCCTCTGCCACATTTGATTAAGTTCGAACGGGCAGAACTGACCGAGAAGGGGAAGGAGATGCTAGAGCGCATGGAGCAGAAACTGCCAGCGGAGCTGATGAAAGGACCTGCTACTCCCATTGTTGACAGAGACACAGCGTTTCTAGAGAAGGTTGTCCTCAAGGGAGAGCTACCGGATATCTTTGAAGCTAGGGACATCACAACGGTTGTGTATCGAACCCTGCGTGACCTGATGACAACAGAGGCCGCTAAAGCAGTGGAGGCTGATTTACACAACGATGCCACGCGGTCGAGCAATGCTCGGCTACCGCAGGAGATCGCTGAGCTTTGGCGTGACAGCAATCCGCTCGTCCAGTGGCTGAGTAGCGTTCGTCCTCCGCTCAAGATTGACGCCGACACCTTTCTGTTCCGGATTAAGCAAGAGGGGGGTATTCCGCGCGGCACGACCAGCGAGAGAGTGATTACCGCTATTTTCTCCGCCACGAAGGAGGAGCTACCGGAAGATAGGGCCAAGCAGGTAGCTGACTGCCTACCTGGAAAGATCAAAGAAATGTGGCAAGCGGCTTAGGGGCACAGGGCAAGACCTAGATCTTGAACTCCGAAGGTAACTGCTAAGAGAAGCGGGCGCTGACTTTGGCTAGCGCTTGTTTTTCGTGTCTAAGTTCCTGGCGGGATGCATTTTGGGCTCAAATGACTCGTGAGCTTGCTTCTGAGTTAAGTTATGTTCGATGTCCTCCGTTCACAAGGTCTATCATGATCCACCAACTCCAAGTGCCGAGTATGGCCTGCTCTGCCTGTGTCGATACCATCACTCAAGCGGTGCACAAAATTGATGCTGCCGCCGCTGTCGAAGCTGACCCCAAAACTAAGATTGTGCAGGTGACCACTGAGCAGTCAGAGGCTGTTGTGAAGGATGCGATCGCAACTGCAGGCTACCCTGTCAGCTAGCGCCTAGCCCAATTAGAGCTGTTACCATAGCCACAAGATAAGACGCAACTGCGTTCCTAAAAGTGAAACATTCACGGGTTATTCCTCGTCTTAGCTTAGGATGCTAGCTAAGGTAGATCTGCACACGGCTAAGTGATCACCTGCCCCCATCCATAACGCGTATGACCTCCTCATTGTTACGAACACTACCCGCGCCGCTGCAGAACGTCAGTAGCTTGGCGATGCTAGCCTCTGTGGGGGCTCACATCATCTTTTTTGCTGGCTCATCCCTGCTTTCAGCTCAAGAAAGCGAAACACCCGAGAAGCTGCGAGTTGTCAGCCTTTTGCCCAGTCAGCAGAGTGCTGTGCAGCAACCCCCTCAGAACCCCAACGCACCGCTGCCTGTCCCAGCTCTGCCGCCTAAAGGGCGAGCCTCTTTTGAGGGTTTGCCTACCCTGAGACCGGGTGAGCAGCCTCAGGCTTTTCGACAATCGCCAGCGGCAAGCGCAAACCCTAATGTACAGGCGTTGGCGCAAAAGCAGCAGGCCCTCCGCCGTGAGCTGGCTCTCCGACAGCAGCAACAAGCAATACAGCAGCAGCAGCGGTCTATTCAGGCGCAGAAACAGGCGCAGCAGCAAGCCCAGCAGCAAGCGCTACGGAGGCAAAGGGTTCTACAGGCGGCGCAGCAGCAGGCCCAACAGCAGGCCAGTGCTAATCCCTTAAAAAATGACCCGCCCGGAGGTTGGACTGTTGGCTCTGGAGATGTGAAGATTCCCCCTATTGCTGCGGGGCAAAATCCCAACTTCGGTTTTCAGGGAAACAAAGGAGACGGGTTCCCCTTGGGTAATCCTCCCGCAGACTCCAAGACGCAGGCTGCTAGCCAAGGTTCGACTTCCGCTCCGCTTGACCCAAAGACGGCGACGCAGAAGCTGAGTAGAACCAATGAGAAGATAGTCGAAGTTAGAACATTTTTGGGTGAGGTCGTCAAACTATCAGGCGGAATTCCTGCGAACAAGAGTAAGCCAGAAACGCTTGACTCTCCTTCTGGAGCCGATCTGAGCAAGCTTGATGAGGCCGTTGTTGAGGTTCGCACCTACGTTACCAAGGAGGGCGAGAAAGCGGCGACTCGAGTGGTTGAAAAAACAGATCAAGAGGTCTTGAATCAGGCTGCATTGGCGGCGGTTGAGAAATATCAGCCAGACTCTTCTGATTTCGATAAGACGCTAATTTTTAGATATAGCTTTAAGCCTAGCGACGCGGCTCCTGCGGTAACAGGAGAGACGTCTGATGCCGCTCAACCTGAGAGTGAAACAGCGGAAAAGGACAGTAAAGATTCCACTAAGTCTCCTGAGAAAAAAGATGAGGCAGGCAAAGAGGATCCGTCCACGGCTGTAGAAGATAAGAAGAAAGATACACCTACGGCTGCAGAAGATAGTAAGCCTGAGGCTAAAGAGCAGAAGGGTGGCGATCAGCCTGCTGCCCAAACAGACTCAAAGCCAGATGAAAAAACGGCTAAGCCAGCGGTCGAAAAGACAGAAGCTGAGGCAGCCGCAGAGAGCAAAACGCCTGCTGCAAAACCGTCGCCCGCAGCAACTTCTCCGCAGCCCAATCCGTCACCAGACCCGAAGGAGGCGACGGACAAAACCTCTGATGCTGTCGGCGGAGCTGAGCAGGACACGGCATCGGCCTCTGACTTAAAAAGTGAAGCTGAAAAGAATACAGAGGAAGAAACAGAGGAGAGCGCAACTGAATCGGATTCTCCATCATCGAGCGATGAAGATAATCTGCTGAAAAAGCTAAATTTAGATGCTCTAAAAAAATAGCCTATCCGTTTGATGTTGATTGTCTACGGTGAAACGAGCCGTTCTCTCGGCTGGAGAAGACGGGGGCCGCTGGGGTCTTAGCCAATTGAACGCTAGGGATAGGCCCGTGATCGCAAACGGAAGCAGGAGCAGCAATGCGGCCCACTGGAAAATTACAGGGCGTCTGCGGCCTTTAATAGGGAACTCACAACTGAGGCAAATTTCGGTATCTTCGCTGTTGAGAGTGCCGCAAACGTTACAGGGAACTAGGGTCATGGTCTGACTCCCTTCTATAGCGGTACACGTAGTGATTCGGACATTGAAATGGCTAAAGCCCATTGATAGTAAAGCAAGGCTGTCCTAACTCAGCCGGGTACTGCTATATCTAAGGGGCTGTAAGGCGAGTGTAGACTGGATATGCTCCCATGCTGCCCTACCTTGAGGCCAATCTATCATTTATGACTGTACCGCTTGAAGAATATAACGATAGTCGTTTAGACCAGCTCTTGATCGGACTGGTGGCGCGCAAGATGTCGCGGGCGGTGGGTAAAACCACAGCGCTATCGGGCTATGAGGGGCTGGTGGATTTATCAGAGCAGGTGGTTAAGGGGTACGATGCCCAAGGGCAGCAGCGGGTGATTGGAACGATGTTGCGATCGCTAATTCCTGCACCTGTTCTGTGGTCAATCCGCACGTTTGTGCGCCCAGCTCGCTTGATTCTAGAGTGGAATGCTTGGTTCGCTAGCCATATGTTTGCTTGGCTCGTCGGCCCTTGTGAACAGAAAGAAGTCGAGGTTCCCACTGCCCAGGGGCAGCCTCGCACGCAGCGCAGCGGCATTCATATTAAAAAGTGCCGCTATCTAGAACAGAGTGGCTGTGTGGGCATGTGCATTAATATGTGCAAGCTGCCGACCCAAGAATTTTTTGCCCAGGAGTTTGGTTTTCCGCTGACGTTGACGCCTAACTTTGAAGACCTGAGCTGCGAGATGGTGTTTGGCCAGCCTGCCCCGCCGCTGGCGGAAGAAGCTATTTATAATCAGCCCTGCTTGACAACCCAATGTTCAGTGGCCCAGCCCAAGGCTCCCGCTTGCCCCAAAGTGCGGGAAGGGGCTTTGACAGGCTCCTAGGACTCCCACAGCCTCGGTCGTGGCTGCTCGTTGAGGCGCTCGTGGGTATCTTTCAATAGGGCCGGAATGTTGAGCTGCTCGGGACATCGGGGGAGACAATCACCGCATTCAGTACAGCGGCTGCCTTTACGTCCTGGGAACCAGTGGCCTGCATTCTCAAACATCCGGTAGCGATAGCGGCCAAATTCAGTCATGTCATAGCCCACGGCTAGATTCCGCAGCCGCAGTACTTCAGGGATGTTGATAGCTTCAGGGCAGGGCAGGCAGTCATGGCACTGGCTGCAGCGATCGGTTCCGAGAGTGTCCTCGGCGGTTTGTTCAAGCTGGTCAAGAATGGCTTGCTCGACGGGGGTGAGGGGATCGGTTGGATGGGTAACGGCGAGGGGCCAATCAAGCTGCTCAGGGTTCGCTGCTCCAACGCTTAGGGTGGTAATGGGTGGTTGACTCAGCAAAAACCGAGCGTTGAAATGCAAAGGATCTAGCGGCGCACATAGATCCTGAAGTTTCTGTGGCGGGGTGTATAGGAGGCCGCCTTTATCAGCAGGAGAGATGATAAATATACCCATGTCTTTTTGGTGGGCCACGGCCACGGCGGGGGCGTTCCGCTGCCAAAAGTAGGTGTAATGTAGGTTGATGAATTCGAAGAAATCGGTGTTGAGGGTATCGAGAATCAAATCTAATGGGCCGTGGGTGGAGAAGCCGACGTGACGGATCTTGTGGGTTGCGATCGCATCCCAAACCGCATCCATGCAGCCGTTCACAATCCAGCTGAAATGCTCTCGCGTATTAACGCCATGCAGCGCCAGACAGTCTATATAGTCAAGTCCCAGTCTTTCTAGCGATGTGTCAATTGCCGCCGACATCGATGCCGCATCCGGCTTTGGCGTCACCTTTGTCGTAATCACCACCTGTTCCCGGGGAATCTGTTCTTTTAGGACTGCCCCTAGATACAGCTCACTCTTGCCGTAACCTTGAGCCGTTTCAATATGGTTGATGCCCAGTGTCAGTGCCCGCTCAATGGTCGCCTTTGCATTGTTTGCCGACGCCAGATACCGCATTGTCCCTAAAGAGAAAACCGAGATCTCTAGATTGGTCCGCCCAAAACGACGATAGTGCATTAACCCGTTGCTTCACCGCCCCCAGAACTCTTGAGAAAATCACCTGGTCTAATATTCTCTAAAAACTCACGGAATTCTTCCTGTTCCTGTTCATCAGCCTCTTGATCGACAGGAATAGAAGCATCTGCGACCACCTCTTCAAGAACCCAGATGGGGGTATTCATGCGGAGAGCCAGTGCTATTGCATCGCTGGGCCTGGCATCAATCTCTTTCTTTATCTCTCCCTGCTCCAGGGTCATGATCGCGTAGTAGGTGCTGTCTTCCAGTGAGTGAATAACGACGCGGGTTAGCTCTAGATCCCATTCTGTCAAACAGTTTGACATCAGATCGTGGGTCATGGGGCGCTGCGTTTTTTGATTTTCAAGGGCACTGAGAATGGCTCGCGCTTCGGTTTGACCGATCCAGATCGGCAGTGCACGACGCCCCGTCCCATCCTTAAGCAGCACAATGGGTAGGCGACTGGAGGCATCCAGGGCAATACCTGCAACATTCATTTCAATCATCGGCCCAGCCCCCAGGGTGTGTGAGTAGTGAGCGCCATCGATGGATGGTCAACCCAAATCATCTCTATAATTTCGTTAAGAGTCAGATGATTTACCATTATCTCCCAAGACCACTGCTTAATCTGAATGTCATGGCACAGAGAAAGCCTCTGCCTTGAGCGTAGCGATCTCAAAGGGGATTTGACATCGGGAAAAATACTCAAGGCAATGTAACAGTATATTGATTCACAGGATGGAGCATGTTCACAGGACTTGTACAGGGGACCGGCTATCTCAGATCCAAAGGGGCCAATCAGTTGCTCGTGACCTGTCCGCACCAGCCCTGGGTTAAGACGATAGCTTTGGGCGATAGCGTAGCCGTTGATGGCGTGTGTCTAACGGTGGAGACCTTGGTACCGGGGGGATTTGTCGTCACGACCTCGCCGGAGACCCTGCAGCGGACCACCCTAGAGCGGCGGGTCAATGTTCAAGTTCCCGTCAACCTAGAGCCAGCTCTGCAGGTCGGCGACCGCCTGGGTGGACATTTCGTCACTGGTCACATTGATGATGTCGGGACGGTGGAAGAAATTATTCAGACGGGTGAGTCCTGGATCATTCGTTTTGGTGCCCCGACCGCTGTGGCAAACCATATCGTCTCGAAGGGCAGTATTGCCGTGAACGGCATCAGTCTGACCGTGGCTGACTGCAATACAGAGGGCACCTGGTTTACGGTGGCCGTGATTCCCCATAGCTTTGCGGAGACAAATTTGCAGCAGCTTCATGTCGGTCACTGGGTTAATCTCGAAACCGATGTATTGAGCAAATATGTCGCTAAATTTCTGAGAACGCCCGCCCCAGACCTACATCCAACCTCCATGCCAACCCTTTCGCCTGAGTTCCTGGCAGAACATGGTTTTGGATAGGTAAACAGTGATATGGCTCAAAACAATCCGCTATACGAGCAAATCTACGACCTCGTCCGCCAAATTCCGGTGGGGCAGGTGGCAACCTATGGCCAGATCGCGGCATTGTTGGGGCGACCGCGAAATGCTCGACAGGTGGGGTATGCGCTGTTTAGGGTTGCGCCGGATGCCGATGTCCCCTGGCATCGCGTTGTGAATGCGAAGGGTGAAATTTCTCAATCGCCCCAGCGACAGGGCAGTGACGATCTGCAGCGCATTTTGCTAGAGCAAGAGGATGTAATCTTCAATACGACCGATCGCATTAATTTAAGACAGTATCAGTGGGAAGCAAAATTAATGCCCCTCAATGCCCCTCATCTTCAAAAATAGCGATTTTTGAATTCGGCAAGGGCACACTGGAATCAGAGGGCCGTTGGTTTTGTTCAAGGTTGATAGCCTTCGACCGATTGAGTCGGACTGCAACAGGAGTGATGGCCGTAGGTCAGCCTGTTTGAGAGGGCCAGTTTTGAGGCGCACCAGAACCGCAATTTCTCCGTCACCTTCACTGAAAGGTTTATCGCTAATGGTTTTTAGTTTGCTGAAGTTATCTATGCCTAAGGGACGTCTCTCGAAGAAGGACCGTGCGTTTAAGTTCGACGTTCATGTTCTTATCTATCGCAATTCAGAACTGCTGGGGCATGAGTATCTTCTCAACGCGACGCCTCAAGCTTTTACCGCGCGCATGGCAATTTTAGAGGGGCAAGCCGATGTTTCCGTAACCTATGAAGCGGCGGGTGCTTTGGTCTCCGTGGCGGCCGATCTAGATATGGTTGATGGCAACCCGAGTATTCGCACTGAGACGCTACAGGAATGGCGGCGACGCGATCCGCAAACGGTGGCTCAAATAACGGGTCAATATTTGGATGATACGGATGAGGGGGATCTCTCACTCTGGCGACTTTAGGGGCGTGTAAGGCCGCTTAAGCTGCGTTCATTAGCTGCCAAGCCTGCCAGAAAACATAAATTGATAGCAGGGCCAGCATGGAGCGAAACAACCGGCTCACAATCTGCTCAGGGAGTTTGGGCAAGAAACGGGTGCTGATTTGCGCGCCCAAAAATCCACCGATGCCTACGAGCAAGCCTTCGGTGAGCAAGACATTATTTGCGATCGCATGTCCTACCAGCGCCGACAGTGCCGTAATCATAATTACGCCTAGGCTGGTTTGAATGGCCACCTTCATCGACTCTCCCACCAGCCAAATCTGCAGTGGCACCAGCACCACACCCCCACCAACGCCAAAAAATCCAGCCAGGAATCCTGAGAGACTGCCGGTGGTGAGGCGGGCAAACAGTGGATTCCTCGTGGGCTGCATCTTAGAGCCGCCGGGTAAACGAGTCAGCCTTTTCCGCAAATCTACTAAATAAATCGTGGCCCAAAGCAGGAGCCCAAAGGAACCTAGCAAGAGCGGTTCCCAGACTTGACTGGCGCAGAAGGCTCCCAGTTGGGCTGTGACGATCGACGGTAGACCTAACATCAAAATTGAGTTGAGGCGGAGATAGCCGGACCGCAGATTTTGCAGCGTACCGCCAAAGGCAATGATCAGAATTCCGAGGGTGCTGGTGCCCACTGCTTGGACTGGCGGGTAGCCAAATCCCACCAATAGCGGCACCAAGAGGACACCTCCACCAATTCCGAGAACACCCGCTAAAAGCCCTGCTGCCAATCCGGAGAGCAGCAGCAGGGCCTTCGTCGAAATGAGAGCGGTGATCACCCAGTTAGCATGTCTACAAAAGGATCGACAGCAACCGACAGCTTTTGACCTAGTTTAAGAAGCTGACGCAGTTGTGCTTTAGGTATCCTAGCCTGTCCTTTGTCTACTAAGGATTCTATACCTGGTTCAGCAGCGTACTGCTGACACTGAGGGACAAGCTGCGTCTGCAAATGGTGGAAGTAGAGTTCCTGTGCAGGGTTTAGAGACAGGGTTAAACCGAGTTTTGGTCCCACGGCTAGGAGCTGGTCGAGGTGCTGCAGCCGAATCTGTAGATGTTCAAGATCTTCGTCTTGCAGGAGCTGCCAAAGGAGCCGTAAGGTTAGATCTGCCAGTGATTTCTCGGCCCCTTCGAGGGTTAAGGTGCAGTTGAGGTGGTTGGTTTCGGTTGCGATCGCATCCACTTCCACAAAATACCGACTCCCCAGCTTCTCGTCCGCTGCCATACTGCTCAGATCCTGCTCCAAACCTCTAAGGGCATGCATCGCTCGATGACTAAGTGCCACCTGAGCCGCCATTAACAAAGGCTGCGGCACCGCCAGATTATCCTGCTGGAAGGCCATTAAGACCCCATAGTTATCGCGGTAAACCTGTGAATAGAGCTGGTCCAAGCGATTGAGCGTACTTTGGGTCAGCAACGTCATCATCCGCTGGCGCTCATCAGGAAACAGATCTTGCAGACCGAAGTGGCGAGAACCAAACGTTCTATCAAGGGCTAACACAACGGGAGCAACCCCCTGATGTAGCCCGTTAAATAGCTGCTCCTTAACCTCGGCGTAATGCTTGCGGCCTGCAAATGGCTGTACCCCACAATGGAAGTCCCAGCCTCCTAGATGCAGTACTCCAAAGACCAACTGCTCCGACTCATGGGTTACTTCAGAGGTCAGGCAGAGCTGTCCCACCGCCAACGTCAGAGAACCAATGTGCTGTAGTTGATAGTCCAGCTTCTGGACCTGGTAGCAATAAATACGCTCCTGATCGGGATAGGTATTAAAGAGCGAATTCATCGCGTAGTGGGCCGCCACCTGCTGCAGACTGACCTGAGACGGCTTCACCAGTTGCTCATAGACACCAGCCCCATTTTGAAATGCATCCACGTTACTAGGGGCCAAAGCCAGCCGCTGGATAAAGTCTGCCTCTAAATCAATGCCGGTTACATCCGCCGCTAGGGCAATAGCGCGCGCCGCGTACCGTAGGATCTGAACCCCTTCTGGGCGAGAGAGTTCAGCAAAGAACCAGCCGCAGCTCGTATACATCAATAACGTGTGGCGCTGCATTTCTAGCAGCCGCAGGGCATCGACCTGTTCCTCAGCCGTCAGCGGATGCTGCTGCTGACGCTGCAAGAATTCCATGACTCGATCGTCATCCGCGTGATCATCCCACAGGGTTGAGATCGGGGGCTGACCCAAAACTTGAACATACTGATCTCGCGCCTGCCAGGGATCGCTGAGCAGGGGTTCTCCCTTTTCTATGTAAAGCGCACTGAGCTGGTCTCTGAGCCAATCTAGAGCATTCCGTAGGGGACGCCGCCACTGCTGGTGCCAGAGACTGCCTTCCCCCCCGCAGCCACAGTCATCTTGCCAGCGACCCACACCGTGGGCGCAGCTCCAGGCCGTCACAGATTTTAGCTCCACCTCCCAGATGGGCGGGTGCAAACTCAGATAGTGAGCATAGTTGGTGACCGTCCAGCCCTGCTTTGGGAAGGTTGTTGTTAAGGCATAGGCAAGGGCTTTTTCCGTATCTGATTTGTGATGACCAAAGGTTTCGCCATCGGTGGCCACGGAAATGATCTGTGCCTCGTCGTGTTGCTGACGAACAGCTTGGCCTAAACGACCGGCAAAGTTGCCTGAGGTGCTAAGCACATCATCAAAGCCAATATCAGCCGAAATCGGGCCGTCGTAGAAGAAGATATCGATGTAGTCACAACTGCGATCTCCGTCCGGCAAAAAGCAGCGATAGGGGCGCACCGGATCGATTTGACCGCCTCCCACCGCATACCAGGGGTCGTCAGAGACTTCAGAGGAAATAGCGTCAGAAGAAATCAGCGGACGGCATTTCTCCGCTTGGGAAGGGGCCAAAATAATGAAGCGAATCCCTTCTTGAATCAGCACCTCCAGTGTTGGGTAGTCAACAGCAGCTTCCGCGAGCCACATGCCCTCTGGCTCTCGACCAAACCGAGCCTGGAAGTCAGCTTTACCCCAGCGGACTTGGGTGACTTTATCCCGCTCATTGGCGAGGGGCAGGATGATGTGGTTATAGACCTGTGCGATCGCATTGCCGTGGCCATTGAGACGCTCACAACTTTTGCGATCTGCCTCTAGAATACGCTGGTAGACCTCCGCATCGTAGTGTTCTAGCCAGCTCATCAACGTCGGACCGATGTTGAAGCTCAGGTACTCAAAATTGTTGACGATATCAACAACCTCACCCTGATCATTAAGGATCCGAGCAAAGGCATTAGGGCGATAGCATTCGTGGTGGATGCGTTCATTCCAATTGCGGAAAGGGGCCGCACTGGATTGCCCCTCAATGATCCCCAAATAGGGATTCTCGCGGGGCGGCTGATAAAAGTGGCCGTGAACCGTGATGTAAACGCCCAAATCCTTCGATATATGGGGCGAGGCTAGAGTCTCCGACGCGCTATTAAACGGTCGTGAAGCCGATTCAACACTATGATCGGGTTGTAGAGTCTGCATGAGAGAGGTTACCAAATTAGAACAGTTCGAGGCAGAGGACACTCCAGACTCGAAGCAACGGTCTATCAAAATTTCTCGGTCTGCTAGGTCCAGAATTTCCCAAGCGGTTTAACCGAGGAAGCATTCAGGACGCCTAGGACTACGGTGGGTACAATATCTTGGCCCAAGCTAAGCGATCCCCACTCAAAAATGTTGATCCCAGCTCAGAACTTAAGGTTTCTCAAAGAAATGGGAGACCACAGTAGCATTCATTAGTGATAGATGGAGCATATGTGAGTTCCTTCCTGCTCATCAAGCGATTGTCCTCTGAGAGTCGGTTCCAGATGTGCTGTTGCGTTCGCCCTCTCAATCCCCCAAAATTGGAGGGCTTTTGAAGTTTCCCTGTTTGATTGCTGCTACCTAGGCTGAAATCTGTGACCTTAAAAGATCGTATCTTTATCGCTCTGCTCGTCTTTATCCCTATCTCCATTGCCGCCCACTTACTTCATTGGGGATCGCTGACGGTTTTCATTCTGTCAGCATTGGCTATCGTCCCCCTCGCCTCTTGGATGGGGGCTGCAACAGAAGAGATCGCTGTGGTTGTCGGTCCCTCTGCAGGTGGGCTGCTCAACGCCACATTCGGCAATGCGACAGAACTGATCATTGCCTTGATTGCCCTCCGCGCCGGACTGGTGGAAGTGGTCAAAGCCAGCATTACCGGATCGATTATTGGCAACCTCTTACTGGTCATGGGTTTATCCATGTTCCTAGGGGGACTGCGCTACAAAGAACAGGAGTTTCAGCCGGTGGTGGCTCGCGTTAACGCTTCATCAATGAATTTAGCTGTGATCGCAATTTTGCTGCCCACCGCGATTCAGTTCTCTTCAGACCGGGGCTTGGCACTCAACGAGATTGAAAAATTATCGATTGGCGTGGCCATTGTTTTAATTCTGGTTTACGGTCTCACACTTCTATTCTCAATGAAGACGCATTCTTATCTCTACGACGTGGGTGTTGCGGGTACTGAGGAAAAGGAAGTTGAGGCAGCAGAACACGCCCCCCCCAATTTGAAGCTATGGGTGGGTGTTTTATTGGCTGCAACTTTAGCCGTCGCCATAGAGTCTGAACTCTTGGTCGGCAGTTTAGAGGTGGCAACAGAACAGTTGGGCTTAACGCCACTCTTTACTGGCGTCATTTTGCTACCGATTATTGGCAATGCAGCAGAACATACCACCGCCGTCACCGTAGCCATGAAAGACAAAATGGACCTTTCTGTTTCGGTGGCTGTGGGGTCGAGCTTACAAATTGCCCTGTTTGTAGCCCCTATCCTAGTGATTGCAGGCTGGTTCTTAGGGCAGCCAATGGATCTAGACTTCAATCCGTTTGAGCTAGTGGCGGTTGTCGTCGCAGTCTTGATTGCCAATTCGATCAGCTCTGATGGCAAATCGAACTGGCTAGAAGGTATTCTGCTGCTTGCGGCCTACGTGGTCCTTGGGCTTTCTTTCTATTTTCTACCTGCTAGCTAGCCTCGTTACTCTATACGCCAGAGTCCTTGTTCCGATAACAGGGCAAGGATTCGCGTCGATTGTCTTCTGTGTTGCTAAGACCTACAATCTCGCTAACTGTGTATAAAGGGCGAGCTTTGACTTCTTCGTATATGCGCCCAATGTACTCCCCCAAAATTCCGATGCAGATTAGCTGTACGGCCCCCAGAAAAAATTGGGCAATGGTGATAATGCTAAACCCAACAAGCTGAGGGGAGATACTAAACAATCGCCAGTAAAGCACGACAAACATCATGATTAGGGCAAAACTGGCTGACAGCAGCCCTAGATATGTTGCCAAGCGCAACGGCACCTGTGAAAACGAGAGGATGCTGTTAATTGCTAGGGCGAAGGACTTACGCAGGGTGTACTTGACCTCACCAGCAAAGCGAGAATCTCGTTCAAAGCGAATGGCCGTCTGCCTAAAACCAACCCACGATCGCAACCCGCGAATATAGCGATTTCTTTCTGGCATTGCGTTGAGTAGATCAACGACTTGACGATCCAACAAACAAAAATCACCGGTGTCGCTGGGTATTGTGACATCTGACAATCTTTGCAGAATGCGATAAAAGCCATAGGCCGTCAGTCTTTTAAACCATCCTGCATGACGACGCCTCGACCGCTGTGCGTACACAACTTGATACCCCTGTTGCCATAGACCAACCATCTCAGGAATCAACTCTGGCGGATCCTGTAAATCGGCATCGAGAATCACCGCAACTTGACCTTGAATAAAATTTAGCCCCGCCGTCACGGCCGTCTGATGGCCGAAGTTGCGCGCTAAGCTCACGTAGCAAACCCGTGAGTCCCGCTGCCGAAGCACCCGCATCTCGGCTAAAGATCGATCATTGCTGCCATCATTCACTAGAACCAGCTCGACGGGACCGTCCATCTGATCCATAACGGCACTCACCCGTTTATACAACTCAGGAAGGGTCTCTTCTTCATTAAAAACAGGAACAATGAAGGAATACTGAGGTTTGAGCATCGGTTTTACGCTGACATTCCCAAGCTACGTTGTATATATAAAGCGCAGCATATATACAGGGTTCGCAAGCTAGACGGAGAATATTTCGCAGAAAACACCTCTAGATCAAACTGCGAACATCGGTAACTTCACCGGTTACGGCTGCGGCCGCCACCATCACCGGACTCATGAGCAACGTCCGTCCTGAAGATGAGCCTTGCCGCCCTTTGAAGTTGCGATTAGAAGATGAGGCGCTTAACTGATTGCCCTGTAGCTTGTCGGGATTCATGGCTAAGCACATGGAGCAGCCTGCCTCACGCCATTCAAAACCAGCTTCTTGAAAGATTTTGTCTAAACCTTCAGCTTCAGCCTGCTGCTTGACCCGTTCAGAACCCGGAACAACAAAGGCTTTTACGCCTTTGGCAACGTGCTTCCCTTTGGCAAAGTGGGCAACTTCTTGCAGATCGCTCAGCCGTCCATTGGTGCAGCTGCCGATAAAACAGACGTCTACCTTTGTACCTTGTATAGGCGCACCGGCCTCTAGCTCCATATATTTATACGCCTCAGAGGCAATGACGCGCTCTGACTCTGGCAGAGCCTCAGGTCGTGGAACGACCTCATTGACAGCGATTCCTTGGCCGGGTGTGATGCCCCAAGTGACGGTGGGGGCAATGTCTGCAGCGTCAAATACAACAACATCGTCGTATACGGCATCTGGATCGCTTTGGAGGCTGGTCCACCATGAAACGGCCTGCTCCCAGTCTGCTGCTTTGGGGGCAAAGTCTTTACCTTGTATATAATCGAACGTAATTTGATCAGGGTTCACGTAGCCACACCGCGCACCACCTTCGATGGACATATTGCAGACGGTCATCCGCTCTTCCATGTTCATCTGCTCAAAGGTAGTCCCTGCAAACTCATAGGCGTAGCCCACGCCGCCCTTGACGCCCAAGTTGCGAATGATGTGGAGGATTACGTCTTTGGCGTATACCCCAGACCTGAGGGAGCCGTTGACTTCGACCCGGCGAACCTTCAGCTTAGCGAGGGCGAGGGTCTGAGAGGCAAGGACATCACGGACTTGGCTGGTGCCGATACCAAATGAGATCGCACCAAAAGCTCCATGAGTTGACGTATGACTATCTCCGCAGGCAATGGTCATCCCTGGCTGCGTCAGTCCCTGTTCTGGGGCAATCACATGCACAATCCCCTGATTGCCCGAGCCAATATTGTGGAAGGTAATGTTGTGTTCTTTGCAGCTTTGCTCTAGCGCCTGCATCATTTCCTCTGCAAGCACATCGGCAAAGGGGCGAGCCTGATCTTCAGTGGGGACAATGTGGTCTACCGTTGCGATCGTCCGCTGTGGGTAGAGAACCTTTAGCCCTCGCTCCTTCAACATGGCAAATGCCTGGGGACTCGTGACCTCGTGAATTAAGTGCAAACCAATAAATAGCTGAGTCTGACCGGAGGGCAAAACCCCCACCGTGTGTAAATCCCAGACTTTATCAAACAGTGTGCCTTGGCTCATGGTATGGGTGATAGGGTAAACGGTCAGGCTCCGATCTTATCTCAAATCCCTCTCGACACGACCGTAGCCCAAAAGTATAGAAAACGTGCGCCATGAAACGTTCAAAGCAAAACCCCGCCACCGACCGCGCTGTCTACAGTGAGTTTGGTGGTGCTGAAGCCAATCCCCTCTCGCGACCGGACCCGCCGACCTCAGAGCAAAAGCTGACGGTGCAGGCCTCTCGAAAGGGCCGTAAAGGCAAAACAGTGACGGTGGTGAGCGGTTTTCAGATTTCAGCCGCCAAACTGACAGAGCTAGCAAAGAAGCTGAAAAGTCAGTGCGGGAGCGGCGGCACCGTTAAAGAGCAGACCATTGAAATTCAAGGTGATCACAGCCAGAAGCTAGCAGAAGCGCTAAAGAAACTCGGGTACCCCGTCAAAGTGAGCGGCGGTTAAGCCTGCTCTTTTAAAGTTTTCCAACCCGGCTGCCAGAGGTCGCGATCGCCCAACGATTTTGTACTTGTCCAAAATCGAACGCTGGGGTCACAGGCCGACACGAGCTCGGCAAACACTAACGTCCCTTCATTCTTGCGACTGATCACCCGGAAATGTCGCCAGCCAAAGGTTGTCTCTCGGGCAGTCCATTTAGACCCCAAAAGATGAGGGAACTTCTGCTTCTTCACGCCGACAGCGCGGGTGCTAGCCCTAACAGCGTCAATAAACGATCGAGATCAAAGTGCTCCTTGAACAGATGCTCAATGTATTCCACTTTGACGGCCTCATGGAGCCGCACCTGTCCAAAGGCCCGATCCACAATTTCGACAGTGGTTAGCGTGTCTGAATCCACCAACAGCACCGGAATTTCTAGATCATCAGCGCGATTGAGAACAATTGTGTTCGGCGCAAATCGGCCTGTCAAAATTAGGCACTGGGTTGAAGCCTCTAAGGCGGCAAGCTGGAGATCGGTGCGATCGCTACCGGTGACCACCGCCATGTTGATTGCCTTATGAAAATACTTGAGAGCAGAGTTAACGTTCATGGCCCCAATCGTGAGCTGCTCCACCATTAGGCCCAAACGGTCTCCGCCACAAAGAACCTCTGCCTGAAGCTGCTCCACTAGCTCTTGGACACTAACGCTCCGCAGCAGTGAACTGCGAGGCATCAATCCAAAAACCGCAATCTGCTGCGCTTCTAAAAAGGGCTTCACCTGGTTTGTAAACGTGTCAAACTGCGCGTCAGGAATATCGTTAATCAATACTCCCAGCAGCCGATCTCCTAAACATCGCTTGGCATCCACCAGCGCATCGACGAGCTTTGGAGAATGACCGCGCACAATTAGAACAATCTCAGCATCGACAACAGCAGCCATTTGAGCTAGCGATAAATCAAAGAGCTGGCCTTCATTGAGTGTGCTAGGGCCTTCTAGAACAACCAGATCGCCCTCATGTCCCTCACCGTATTGACCGAGCTGCTGCTGATAGTCTATTTGGTCACCACCTTGCATTCGCTGCAGAAGCCGTGGTGTATCGAGCCAGAGAATTGTCGGCCGGAGCTGGGAGGTGGCCAAGCCCAGCGTCTTTTTCAGAAACTGGATATCCTCATCTGCACCATCGGGGGATGAGGGTGCCGTTAAAGTACTGACCGGCTTACCGTAGGCGACCTGTAAATCTTTAGAGAGTAGCTGCTGTGCCAGTCCCAAAATCGTAGCTGACTTGCCACTATATGCTTCCAATGAGCCAATCAGCAGATGCTTCACAGCGATATCCCTTCCCAAGTGGATGAGCTAAACTCAATCTTCTAGCTTTAAAAGCTTACGATAAAAGGTCTTAGGGAAGTCGGCAACTTTGGAACGTCGATAGTTCGTGATTACTTCGATCAAGAACCCTATGAACTCAAAATTGGTGATCGTGAGTTCATAGCTTAAATCGGAGTCGCTCTCAAACTGCATGCGGCAGCGGGTCAGGTCTGCGGGAAGACTGGAAACGTTCCAGGTTGAGACGAAAGGAATATTATCCCCGCCCTCAATGCCCCGATACCCCTCTAAGTTCCCTTGCTGGTAGAGCGAAATTGCCAAGGGGAGAAGGTCTCGCTTTCCGCCCTGATAGTAGGGGAGATAGACATTCACATCTCTCGGTGGGGCAGGTTGAATGGTTTCGATCACAGCAGCCATAGATAACTGGTCCTTACAGATGATGCACTGAAAAATCTTTATATATGCAGTATGGGCCAATGCCTCTTGATTCTTGCGATCTGGCCCAAATTTAACCTGAGCCTGTTTCTGTCTGGGTAAAGAATAAGCAGGTTAGTTTTCCCCTTGAGAATTAAGATTAGAAGAGTACTTAACTTAACTTTATGGTATAGGTGAGGAAGGCAGCAGTGGGGATTATTTGAGTCCTCAAGGTAAGATTTGCTGGTTGCCCATTTGCCGCAGTCCCGAGGCGGCCGCTTTTGCCCCATCCATGATTGTGAACTGAGTCCGATGGCACCACTCGTCGCTAATTACTATTTGACTTACCGCTGTAATGCCCGCTGTCATTTTTGCGATATTTGGTCCCTTGAGCCAGGGCAAGAAGCTAGCCTGGAGACGATTACCCATAATCTAAACGACCTAAAGCGGTTGGGCGTCAAGTACGTTGACTTTACTGGCGGGGAGCCGCTGTTGCGCTCTGATGTCGGGGAGATTTATCAAAGAGCAAAGGCGCTGGGCTTCTATACCAGCATGACCACGAATACCATTCTGTATCCTCAAAAAGCGCAAGAGATTAAGGGCCTCGTTGATTTCCTTAACTTCTCTTTGGATGGTGCAAATGCTGAAACTCACGACCAGTCAAGGGGGGTTCAAATTTTTGAGACCCTGGTTAACTCCGTGCAGATCGCACTGGAGCTAGGTGAATATCCGGTACTCAACCATACGGTGACGGCCCAGAACTACACGCGCCTGCACGAGATCGCTGAACTCGCACAGCAGCTAGGGGTAAGAGTCTGGTTGAACCCTGCCTTCACGGCCCATAGCCACTACAATGACAAAAAGAATCCGACTCCTGAGATTGTGGCGGCGATTGAAAGTAGCGCCCGTCAGTATCCCAATCTCGGCTACAACAAGGCGGCGCTAGCCTTCATCCGAGATGGGGGCAACGATATTAATCAGCCCCGCTGCAAGGCGGTTGATGCTGTGATTGCCATCTCTCCCAATGATGAACTACTGCTGCCGTGCTACCACTTTGCCCAGCAGGGGGTTCCGATTGCAGGTCGTCTTTATGAACTGTATCGCGAGTCTGAAACGGTAGAAGAATATAGACAGTCGCAGGGCAAGCTATCTGTATGTGATGGTTGTACCGTTTGGTGCTATCTCATCCCTAGCTTCTTTAAAGGTGTTGATAAGTATTGGTTGTTAAATCAAGTGACCTATGCCGGAGAATTCCTGGCCCGAAAAAGATTTTTGCAGCTCGCCTAAGTCTCTTAGCGCTGCGCTGATGGAAGCTGCAGAACTCTCGGAGATGGAAGAGCCGCCCGATTATCCAGGGGGAGAAGGTCGCCGCCGTAAGGCAGCCTTGGTTTTGGCATTGGTTTGGAGTAGCACGATTGCGCTGCATCTGATGTCAGGTGGGGTTTGGCTCGTCTATGGCATGACGACCTTGATGGGCGTTCATGCTTTGCGCCTGCTGTGTGCGCAGGCTATGCCTGTGCCAGAGCCACTTGGCTCAGATCTTGCGGAGAGTGACTACCCTTACGTTTCTTTGCTGGTGGCCGCTAAAAATGAGGCGTCAGTGATTAGCGATCTTGTTGACACACTTTGTGCGGTTGATTATCCAGCTAGCCGTTATGAGCTGTGGGTGGTTGATGATAACAGCACAGACGATACGTTCCAGGTTTTGCAGACGCTGACCCAAAAATACCCGCAGCTTCAGCTCAAGCGACGAGCGGCAGATGCAGCGGGAGGGAAGTCCGGTGCCCTGAATCAGATCTTGCCGTTGACGAATGGAGATATTATTGGTGTTTTTGATGCCGATGCCAGGGTGACGCCAGGTTTGCTGCGACAGATTGTTCCTTTCTTTGAGCGGCCACGGGTGGGAGCAGTACAGGTGCGAAAAGCGATTGCAAATGCCTCCACAAATTTCTGGACCCGAGGTCAAAGCTCAGAGATGATTCTAGATGCCTTTTGGCAGAAGCGGCGGATTGCTCTAGGGGGCATTGGTGAACTGCGGGGCAATGGTCAATTTGTGCGGCGCGCGGCACTCAAAGAGTGTGGTGGCTGGAATGAAGAAACGATTACAGATGATCTCGATCTAACGCTGCGTTTGCATCTAAGCGAGTGGGATATCGACTTCTTGTTTCAGCCTGCGGTTCAAGAGGAGGGCGTGACTCAAGCGATTTCGCTTTGGCACCAGCGCAATCGGTGGGCTGAGGGAGGGTATCAGCGGTATTTAGATTATTGGCCGTTACTGATTCGCAATCAGCTCGGCCTGCGCAAGTCAGTTGATTTGCTAATGTTCTGGATTACGCAATACTTTTTGCCGTCTGCGGCGGTTCCCGATTTGCTGATGGCGACGACCCGTAGCCAACTGCCTTTGCTGACCCCGATTACCGGCATTACGCTAGGGCTATCTTTGGTCGGGATGTGTGCTGGCTTAGATAAGGTGCGACGCCAGCAGGAGCAGCCCTTTCAGCCTTTGGTGTTGATGGCTCAGACCCTGCAGGGAACGCTGTATATGTGCCACTGGTTCGTGGTGGTGGCAAGTATTGCTGCTCGTATGTCCGTGAGGCCGAAGCGGCTGAAGTGGGTGAAAACAATGCATCAAGGCGCTGGCGAAGTCTGTATCCAGGAATAGGTGTTGGGAAGTCGTTGATGGTTATGGCATCTTGGAAGCGACAGTTGCTAATAGCCACCTTTGGCTGTCTATTTTTAGCAATCTTGTTTGGAGGGCTGCTTTCTGTTGCGGTCAACCTAAGTCTAGAACAGCTTGAAGAACAGCCAGATTTGATTATCCCAGGGGCCAACGACAGCCCCTCTTCTGTCCCTTAGGGATGCGGCTTCTAAAGATACTTATCGTATTAACTCAGCGTCGATGGGTAAACCAGTCCTGCAGTTGCTGGCGGCAGGTTGATTCTAAAATGCCGCCGAGAACTGACAATCGATGGGTTGACCCTGGGCCGTCTGGTAGGTTAAGTGCTGTCCGTAACGCTCCCGTTTTCGGATCGTCAGCACCATAGACCACTAAACCGAGTCGGGCCTGTAGGAGCGCGCCAGCACACATAGGACAGGGTTCGAGGGTGACATACAACGTACATTGATTCAAGTGCCAAGTCTGCAGTTTGTGCCCGACATGACGGAGCGCTAATACTTCTGCATGGGCGGTAGGGTCACAGTCCCGCTGTCGCCGATTGGATGCGATCGCAACACATTCCCCTTGACCATCAACAACAACGGCACCGACCGGGACTTCACCCGCTTCGCCTGCTTTCGTTGCCACTGCGATTGCTTTTTCCATCCACCGACAGTGATCCTGATAAGAAAAGCTCACGGCGAGGTTCCCACACCGCCATCGCCCTGAATGATTTGTTTGGTCGCCAGCAGCGTTTGCAGACTGATCACGCCCGGATACAAACTTCGGCGACTACAGGTCCCAAAGGCGACGGTGCCCTGTGGTCCCCCACACTGGCGCGAAAAGCGAGGCGAAGCATTGATATAGGTGGTCGCACTTTGGATACTGAGCGCAAACTGTCGACTTTCGGCATAGGATTCAGTGGCCAGACAGTCTGCCTGACCATGACTGTGGAGATTGATCCACTGCACTGCATGATCGAGATCGGCAACGCGTCGAAAAGCCACCGTTTTCTGCAGATAGGGCTGATGCCATTCCTCTTTGGTCGCCAACGTCAGATCGGGGAACTCCGCCACCATTTCAGCATCGCCCCGAAGTTCAAAGCCCTGTTCTTTGAGAGCCCCCCACAGCAGCGTCAACCGCGAAGTTTTAAGGGAAGGAGGAATTAAGACCTTCTCAATGGCATTGATCGCCTCTGGGCAGCCGATATGACTATCGAGAATTAGACATCTTGCCTGTTCGCTGTTGCAGGACTCAGACCAGTAGAGATAGCAATTGCCAATGGTGGGGCAGAGGGTCGGCACCTTTGCTTGCTGATGGATCTGCTGAATAAAACGGGGACGACCATAGGGAATAACCAAATCCACCGCAGCTAAATTCTGCATTCCTTGATTGAGGTCGCTGCTAGAGACCTGTACACAAGCCTCTGGCAGCTTTGTCTGACTCAAAATTTGCTGCAGCAATTCCACCACAAACTGGTTGGAATTGCGACTTGCCATATCTCCCTGGAGCAGCAACCCATTGCCTGTTTTCCAACACATCGCCGCCAGCAGCAGCGGTAGCTCAGGGAAAGCCTCATAGACAAATCCGACAATCCCCAGAGGCGTGGCCCGTGCATATCCCTGGGCAGCAGGCAGCACAGTTGGGCGACTGACGAGTGGATCAGGTAGATGCACAAGCTGATCTAAGATAGCCCCCACGCGACTGAGACGTTCAGGCGTCAGCTTCAGCCAGTTGAGGACAATGCTTGGTACGGCCAGCTCACGGCTCATTTCTAAATCAAGGGTGTTAGCCTCTAGAAGCTCATTCTGATGCTCACGCAGCGCCTCTGCCAATCTCTGAATGGCCTGGTTGCGCGTTTGGCTATCGGCTTTACCTAACGTTGTTGCCGCTCGGCGAATCTGATGCAGTGTGGTTGCAGGATCAGCAGTGGAGGAGGCATCCATAAATTAAGACATTAGTAACGGCGAGATCGTAAGAACAGCAGTACTCCTGCACATAACATGCCCACAACAATAGCCATGACAGTCCACCATAGTAGCATCTCGCTTCTGAAATTAATCTGTGACGTCAGCAAAATGCCGATCAATAGCAGGACCGCAGAAACCCCTAGGCTGATTAAAAGAACGGAGCGTCCTGGCCAATGTTGGCGTACCGGACGCCAGTCTCGACCATCCCACCGCCAAACCTGACCTACGGGATAGGTTGAGAGGTGCTCAATCGTACATCCATCTGGCTGAATGACAAAAATTTTCTGGCACTTTCGGCAGCCTAGAGCTTCCGTCAAGGTAATGAGATAGAGCTGCCCGCGGCGACAGCAGGGACAAGGATAGTGCATCCCTGTATCAATTCGGTCTGCTTTCATCTGAGGCATAGGAGAGCAGAGCTCATGCAGCAGCTGGCGCGGCGGGAGAAATATCGCACCTGACCCACCCACCGTAAAGGTCATAGCGTTCAGTCAACCTTGTCAGTCAACCCTATGGCTCACGTTCGTTATTGATAATTCTAACCTCAATCACTTTGTGATCAGGACCACAGTCTCTTGGGCCATCCATCAACAAATCTTTCAAGAACGATCGTATTGAAGCCACCGATAGTTCTAGTAATACAGGCACCTTACACTTTTTTCTGTTCACCCAAACTTAGAGAGACGCAGCCTAAAAGTTAACCTCTCCGAGCAGAGAGAACTTTTCTCGGTTAGATGATGCGAAGCGGGTAACGCGATTCGAACGCGCGACATTCACCTTGGCAAGGTGACGCTCTACCACTGAGCTATACCCGCAAAATTAGCGTTCTACAAGCTTCGCAGACAAAGCTGATTTCTGTCAATATTTATCACAGTGATTCTGCTGGATCCGTCACGGTAGACTGAGCCGCAATCGTATTTTGAGCGGCGGGCAGCGCGCCTCCTCTAGAATCAAAGGCGGCGGGCTGCATACCTTGTTTAATGCTCTGCATCAGGCTTGCCATCTCCAGTGCATTCATGGCAAATTCCCAGCCCTTGTTGCTCTTAATACCGGCGCGTTCTAGGGCCTGCTGCATGCTGTCTACGGTGAGAATGCCAAAAATAACCGGCACCCCCGTTTGGAGGCCCGTGGCGGCAACGCCTTTGGCAACTTCCCCGGCAACATAGTCAAAGTGCGGGGTTTGACCGCGAATGACGGCCCCTAGGCAAATCACCGCATCATATCGCTGAGACAAAACCAGCTGGCGCGAAACAAGCGGGATCTCAAAACAACCCGGGACCCAGATATAGTCAACCTGTGGACTGTCTGGGCCGACATCAACACCGTGGCGCTGCAGACCATCCTGACAACCGGCCAGGATTTTGCTAGTGACCAGATCGTTGAAGCGACCAATGACGATCGCAAACCGTAAACCAGATGTTTGAGTAAAATTTCCCTCAAAAGTTGCCATTGAGCGTTAAGCCTAAGGGGTATTAGAAACAAAGACACCCCATCTTAACGAAAGCAATCTGTCGCTTCCAGATGGGGTGTAAGTCAGAATGTAGTTCTGCTACACCACAAAAAAAGTTGTGACTGTGACGAGAATTAGTAGGACAAACCAAGTAGTAGAGCTAACTCCAACAAATCTTCTTACCTGAGCTGAATCGTCAACAGTGGCGTAAACTACGGGCACACCCACAGCCATTACGGAGCTGACAAACACGAAGAAGTAGAGCAGAAATTGAAAGGCTATTGTCATGGTTCTCTCCCAATCAAGCGGTAAAAGACGATTTAAATAGAAAAAAAGCTAAGTGAGGCGACTGAGTGTGCCTGCAGATTACTCGAAACTGATCATACCTCAAAAGGGTTCGCCCCTCGATAGAAGGACGTTGGAGTACGCCTAATGGACGTGGTGCTTTGTCATCGAACGGCTGATTTTGACACGCTGGGGGCCGCAGTGGGCGTTGCTCGGCTACAGCCCGGGACTCGGATTGTACTGTGTGGGGGTGCCCATCCGGCGGTGCGGGAATTTTTGGCGCTTTACCGCGATGAGTATCCGCTAATTGAGCGGCGATCGGTGAGTGCAGAGACGTTGCGATCGCTCACCATTGTCGATGTCCAGCAGCGAGAGCTACTGGATAAAGCCAGCGAGTGGCTAGAGATTCCCGATCTTCCGATCACGATTTACGATCACCATCTAGAAGTTGAGAGCGATATTCCGGCTCAGCGTCTTGAACTGGAGCCAGTGGGGGCAGCGACAACTATTCTAGTGGAAAAGCTCCAGGCTCAGGCGGTGCAAATTTCAGCTCCTGATGCAACGGTGATGGCCCTCGGCATACATGTGGATACGGGGTCGCTGACCTATGATCGCGCAACCCCTAGAGATGCGGTAGCCCTTGCTTGGCTGATGACCCAGGGAGCAAATCAGCAGGCGATCGCAACCTATACCGATCCTCGATTCTCGGCAGAACTCCAGGAGCTTTTGGGGCAAGCGCTGCACCGGATGCAGACGCGTAACGTTCACGGCTATCAGATTGCTTGGGTGCTGCTGCACACCGCGAACTATGTTCCGGGTCTCTCTAGTCTTGCCTCTCAGTTGATGACGCTGAGCGAGAGTGATAGTCTCATGCTCGGGAATGCCTACCAAACGCGAAAATCGGCCCAAAACCGCCTGAACCTGATTGGCCGCTGCCGAGTGGAGGGAATTAACCTGCACCAGTTGCTGCATCCTTTGGGGGGCGGCGGGCATCCACGGGCAGCAGCGGCAACGCTGAAAACGGACCAGCCTCAGGTCGTGATCGACGAACTTTTGTCAGACTTGGTGGCGCAGATTCCGCAGCCTCTGACGGCGGCGGATCTGATGTCGTCGCCGGTCCGCACAATTCGCCCCCACACGACAATCAATCAGGCTCGTCGCATTTTGCTCCGCTACGGTCACTCGGGTCTGTCTGTCCTTGATGACCAAGAGCAGCTCGTGGGAATTATTTCGCGCCGAGATCTTGATCTAGCGCTGCACCACGGCTTCGGCCATGCACCCACGAAGGGCTATATGAAGGCTCCGGTGCGAACCATTTGTTTAAATACGCCTCTGCCTGAAATTGAGCGATTGATGGTGACCTACGATATTGGGCGTTTACCGGTTTTAGACAAAAATCAGCTAGTGGGCATTGTCACTCGCACAGATATGCTCCGTCAGCTTCATCAGCTCAAGCAGCCAGAGCTGCAGTCTCAGCAGACAGTGGTGCGAACTTCTATGCAGGATCGGCTACAGACCCTTTTGCCGCAGCCGCTGCAGGCTGTTTTAACTGAGGTTGCACAATTAGCAGAACAGCAGGGATGGCAGCTCTACCTCGTGGGTGGGGCGGTGCGGGATCTGCTGCTAGCGGAGCAGCCTCCCAAGCTACAGGAGTTTGATCTGGTGGTGGACGGGGTGCATACGGGCGAGAGCGAAGGAGCGGCGTTGGCTCAGCTTGTTCAGCAGCGACATCCTGAGGCCCAGCTCCAGATTTTTGGTCAGTTTCAGACGGCGGCGCTGCTTTGGAATCAAGATCCGGTTTTAGGCACGTTTGCAGTTGATATTGCTACGGCCCGCAGTGAGTTTTATCCCTATCCGGCAGCGAATCCTGAGGTCACGGCTAGCTCGATTCGCCAAGACCTTTATCGGCGGGACTTTACAATTAATGCTTTAGCAGTGCGGCTGACGCCCCATCGCCAGAGGCAGCGACAGGGTGGAGAGCTGCTTGATTTCTTTGGCGGTTTAGAAGATTTACAGCAGCGTCAGGTGCGGGTTTTGCACCCGAATAGCTTTATTGAAGATCCGACCCGGATCTTTAGGGCGGTAAGGTTCGCTACACGTTTGGGGTTTGAGATTGAGGGACAGACAGAGCGGTATGTTAGAAATGCGATCTCAAGTGGCATCTACCAACAGACCCAGGGAGAAAACCAGAAAACACCGGCCCTGCAGGCCCGCCTTCGCAACGAACTTAAATACATTTTCAAGACGGACTATTGGCCCACTGCTCTCAAGCTTTTAGAAAACTTGGATGCGCTCCAGTGCCTGCATCCCCAGTTGAACCTTGGGCAAAACTGGTGGAAACAAAGCCGCATTGTCCTCCGCTGGCACCATAGCTTTGACCCAGAGGCCAAAGCTATCCCGCAGTGGCTCTTGATTCTAGAGCACTTATTATTGGAGCTACCTCCAGAATTGGCACACCCAGTGGCGATTACCCTGCACCTTTCAGAGTCCTCTCAACAAAGACTCAAAACGTTAGCCACCACTCAGCAGGCACTGGCTCAACTTCTGTCCTCGGCAGAGCCACGTCCGAGCCTAATCGCTCGACAACTTCAGCAAATCGATCTGGCCCTGCTTCTTTTGCTCGCGGCTCGGGGTGATCTGGCACTGCGGTGCTCCATTTGGCAATATCTCAATTACTGGTCTCAACTTAAGCCGTTGCTCAATGGTTCCGATTTAATTCGCCTCGGATATCAGCCGGGACAGCAGTTTAAGCAGATGCTGTCGGAGCTATGGGCGGAAATGGTCGACGGTACTTTGCGGGACCGAGCGACAGCCGAGCAATGGGTGCAACACCAATATCCTCTGATGTAGCCTTCGACATATTGATTAGGACATCAAAGCGATTGAAAGTTATGTGCCGGAGCCGCGCTATCTTAACTCAGCTGGCGACGGCTATAGATTGATCGTCAACCTTGAAAAAACCGAATTAATCCGTATTTTTACTCAGGGTTCTGAAAAATCACGCGGTTAGATTATATATATCTCCCGGCAATGGAGGCTGGGAGTATTCGGTGATCTGGGGAACACAAAAGACCACTGATTTATGGATGCTCTCTGGCATTGGTTCTGCTGGGGAGCAGCTTTTTTGTGAAGGGGTATCGAGGTGGAAGTAAATTTGTCGCCCCCTCTCGCGCTTGAATGCAGACGCTAAGCTAGAGTTAGCCGCGATTGAGAGGGGAAAGCATGGCCCATTTAACCGAACGACGAACTGAAAATGTCGCAGGTGAGTTTTACGTTGATAGCACCTGCATCGACTGCGATACCTGTCGCTGGATGACGCCTCAGGTTTTCAGCCGTGAGGCAGGTCAGTCGGCGGTTTATCATCAGCCTGCCACTGAGCAGGAGCGTTTGGAGAGTCTACAGGCATTGTTAGCTTGCCCAACTGCTTCGATTGGTACGGTGGAGAAGCCTAGGGATATCCGTAAGGCGCAGCAAAGCTTTCCGCTGTTGATTGAGGATGGGGTCTATCACTGCGGCTACCATTCTGAAAAGTCTTTTGGGGCGGCGAGCTACTTCATTCAGCGACCGGAGGGCAACGTGCTGGTGGATTCTCCTCGGTTTGCGCCGCCGCTGGTTAAAAACCTGGAGGCACTGGGGGGCATACGCTATCTCTACCTCACCCATCGGGATGATGTGGCCGATCATGAAAAATTTCGGGAGCGATTTGGTTGCGATCGCATCCTCCACCAAGACGACATCACACCTGCGACCCAAGAGGTTGAGATCCAGCTTGAAGGCCAAGAGTCTTTTAAATTGGCACCAGACCTGCAGATCATCCCCGTCCCAGGCCACACCAAGGGGCATACCGTTTTGCTATATCAAAATCGCTTTCTTTTTACCGGCGATCACCTTGCATGGTCGCGGACCTTGGACCACCTCGTCGGCTTTCATCGCTTTTGCTGGTATTCCTGGCCGCAACAAATTGAAGCGATGAAGCGCCTCCTAGACTACCGATTTGAGTGGGTACTCCCAGGCCACGGTCGTCGTCACTCTGCCGACCCTCAACGCATGCAACAGCAGCTCCAGGACTGTATTGATTGGATGGACACGGTTTAAACAACCGAACGCACCAAAATTCGGTCAACAGCATCAGCGGAAGAGTCTGAGCTTACCTTGATCCTCTCGCCATCTTCATCAAGACGGTCTGCCCAAGCCACCTACCCTAAGGATTGACACATTTAGCTACTGGGATGGCTCGGATTGTCTGGATAAGCTTGAATGCAGTCCCGTCCCTGATTTTTTGCCGCATATAGAGCCTGGTCCGCCGCTGCAATCAGCACAGCAGGATCCACCCCAGACATTGGGACTTGACTGGCAACCCCGATGCTCAGCGTTACCCGATCGCTAGCTGATGAGTGCGCATGGTGTAAATGTATTTGATGTAAGCCTGATTGAATAAGCCCTGCCACATGCACTGCACCAGCTACATCAGTGTTAGGTAAGATCACCATAAATTCTTCGCCACCATAGCGAGCCACACAGTCAGCAGGGCGCTTGGCTGACTTGAGCAGCACCTGAGCGACTTGCTGTAAGCACAGGTCTCCGGCTGGATGGCCGTAGGCGTCGTTATAGGCTTTGAAATAGTCAACATCACACATGAGCAAAGAGAGAGGCCGCTGTTCCCGGCACAGGCGCTTCCACTCAGCTTGATAGAGCTGATCAAGCTGTCGTCGATTGTTAATCTGAGTCAAGCTGTCAATCGTTGCCAGCTGCTCTAGCTTTTGATTATTCGTCTCTAGCTGCTGAGATAGCAGCTGTAGTTGCCGTGTCTTATCTTCTAGCTCTAAATAAAGCTTCTGCCGTTCGATGGCATAGCGAACACTGTGCTGGAGCAGTTTGCCATCAAACTGTCCTTTGATGAGATAGTCCTGTGCGCCTTTTTGAACCGCCTCTAAGGCCAGCCTCTCATCGGTATTGCCGCTGAAAATAATGATCGGTAGCTTGGGAAAAGCTTGATGTAGCTTGAGGAGACCGCTGAGTCCCTGGGCATCTGGCAAGTTCAGATCTAGCAGCGCCAAATGGATTGGAGCATGACTATCTTTGAGTCTCTCAAGCCCCGCCGCCAAAGTCTCACAATGCTCAAGGGTAACTAAGAATGATGGAATCTCCGCCAACCACTCTCGGACAATTTCAACGTCCAGCGCATCATCTTCAATGATCAATAGCTGAACATAGGGAAGCTGCATTCTCTATCCCCTCACCTGGCACTGCGTAGTCGGGGCGATAACTCTCTCCACGGATGATTCGATTCCCTTTGTGTGTCCAATAGGGCCTTGTTCTCACCCGTCATGGATTTCAACCCACCGTAAACGATCCGGCTGGAGGTTGCAAATAGCCTGATAGGCGTGGTCAATCACTCGTCGGCCGCGCAAAAAACCAGTGTTGGCTCCGGGACAGATAAACTGCAATGTCTCTGACGTAAAGCTAGTTTGCAGCTTCTCAAGACTGCGAATTTGACGGGGCCAGTGGAAAGTCTTTGCCGTTCGTAGAGGTGTGGGCTGTCCCTGTAGATTAGGGAGGAGATGCCGCCCTGTGAACAGAACGCGGCTCCGCCGGTCGTAACAACAGGCCGAACCTGGCGAATGCCCGGGCGTCCATAGCAGATAGCTATCGTCTGAAAGGGATAAACGGTCTTGAAAGGCCGTGACCGGTAAGTTAGGCAACAAGTAGGCTTCCTGCTCTTGAATCGCAATTTGACAGGCTAGGGTCTGCTGCATTTGCGAAATATGGGCACCAATCCCCTGACGATGGGTGATTGCCAGCCATTGAACGGGGCCGTGACTAGCGATAAAGCTTTGGTTCTCCGGGGTCCAAGCAGGGCAATCTACCAGGATGTTCCAGGGATTGCCTACAATGAGGTAAGCGGTCCCTCCTAACGTTTCTCGATTAGGAGGAAAGGCAAAAATTGAGTCAAGAACCTGCTGTGCTGCTTTACTCACGATGTTCTCTTGCCGCCTGTTTCTGTTGAGTCCACACTCTATCGCATTGCATGATTTGGTTCTCTCTGCTGCTGCTCGGATTGCTGCTGTACTTCATTGTCCAATACAGCGTTGTCTATGTAACCCAAACGCCCTGGTGGGTTCTGTGGGCAATCCTAATGGCTCCAGCGGTACTGATGGTGGGCTGGGTATCGGCCAATGGCACCGAGGATCCGATTCCACCCCCTTTGGTAATTGGCTCTTTTCTGATGAGTTCTATTCTCTATGTAGCTCTCGTGCGCTTGAATCCCAAGCGCTCTGCATCGCCATCATCTGAACCGCAGATCAAGACCATGCCTGAACCTCAACCCCTATCTCTGACGAAGGCTGAAGAAAGTCAGCTGCAAACCTGCTTCCCTTGGTCTACCTATTTTTTGCAAAAAATTGACTACAAACCCCAGGCAATTATTTGCCGAGGGCAGTTGAAGGCGCAGGCCAATGCTGCCTACCAAACGATTCGCGATAATGTTCGGCAGCAGTTTGGCGATCGCTATCTTGTGATCTTTCAGGTAGGCGCTCAAAACCAGCCGTTTTTTGCGCTAGTTCCCGATCCGCAAAGAAATCGGAAGGCCCGACAATTAACGCGACCAGTTCTGGCGTTGGGCCTCCTATTCGCGACTTTCATCACCACCACGCTTGCTGGCGCTAAGCTCGTGATGCCTGAGCTGACTTGGCAGTCTTTTACAGATCTGTCGGTTCTGAGGGGTGGGCTACCCTATGCGATCGCAATTATGCTGATTTTGGGCATTCATGAATCTGGGCATTATCTAACGGCCCGCTTTTACAAAATCAAGGCAACGCTCCCCTACTTTATTCCGATGCCACCGCCCTTCAGTTTCGGTACGTTTGGGGCCTTTATTCAAATGCGCTCTCCGGTTCCCAATCGAACGGCGCTTTTTGATATCGGATTAGCGGGACCGCTGGCGGGCTTCGTCGTGACGATGCCACTACTGACCTGGGGGCTGATGCACTCTTCTCTTACCAGCATCCCGACCCAGCCAAGTCTCTTAGATACGAACGCCTTTAATCCCAGCATCTCTATTCTGTTTGCACTTATTAGCAAAGCAGCTTTCCCCACTGAGCTGACGATGGCGCAGATGATTGATTTACACCCAGTTGCGATCGCAGGTTGGCTGGGATTAATCGTTACCGCCCTCAACCTGATGCCCGTTGGCCAACTAGATGGCGGACATATCGTTCACGCCATGTTTGGCCATCGTAACGGAGCCATCATCGGCCAGGTGACCCGTCTGTTGGTTTTATTACTATCTTTTATTCAGCCCTTGCTATTGCTGTGGGCCATCATTCTTCTGTGCCTTCCCGCCATTGATGAACCAGCCCTTAACGATGTGAGTGAACTCGATAACAGACGAGACCTGCTGGGCCTTGTTTCTCTGGCCCTACTGCTGCTCATTATTCTGCCATTGCCCCATAGTTTAGCCCACCTCCTGTTTGAGATGGGCTAAGCTCGTAACTCGTTGAATTATCTTCGTTTTCCTCGCACATCTCCCTAACTGAGGGTGAGAGGATTCACGAAACCTGCCTCAAAATCCAGTGCGGCTCGCCTGATCTGCGACGGCCTTACGACTAAGATCTGTCCCTCGTCCTGTAATTATGGCCGTCAGTCTGACAAAAGACTCACGGATACCGCGAGCATGGGGCTGTTCCCCACCTCGAAAGTGAGCCTGAGTGCCTAAGGCTGAGGCCGAAACCCAGCCAACAATAGCCAGCGATAGCAGAAGGAACATTGAACAATTCTCATGGGTGCTCGTTAATCAAGCGGTCAACAAACTTGCTAAATCTAACTGACTGCATAGGCAAGGGCAAAGACGCCTGCCATGAAAACAGTGCTTGCAGCACCCATGATCCAGTAGCGACGCTGCTGAGCCTCAGAAGGATATTCAGCCGCAGACGCAACAGGATCCTTTGCAAAGTTGTTGATAACGCCACGTTCGTCAGTTGTGCTGATCATTAAAAATTCCTTTTTTTATAGTGTTGTAAACAAAGATTGAGCAGATGAGCCATTAGGGTGGTACCTAACTGACTGCATAGGCAAGGGCAAAGACGCCTGCCATGAAAACAGTGCTTGCAGCACCCATGATCCAGTAGCGACGCTGCTGAGCCTCAGAAGGATATTCAGCCGCAGACGCAACGGGATCTTTAGCAAAGTTATTGATAACGCCGCGTTCGTCAGTTGTACTGATCATGTAGACTCCCTTGTATTGATTTGTAAACAAATATATCACATACGTAAACTTATCGCAATAGATCTTGACATTTTCTCGCAGTGGAAGTAAAGCGCGACTTGGAGGGCTGTGCCTGCGAATCGTGCTTCGAGATCAATGTCTGTTGCCTAAAATATGTGAGTCGCTTGTGTAGCACAGAGTTTTGTATGATCGGAGCGAAACACTGAGTGTAAAAGCAGTATGAAGTTAGCAATTACAGGCGCAACAGGCTTTGTGGGGCAGCGTCTTGTCGAGTGCCTGCAGGCAGAAGGACATGGCGTCATCGTCCTTGCTCGGGATGTTCGAAGGGCGGGCGAACTCTTCCCTCGGTCTGAGTTCCCGCAGGTTGAGGCTGTTGCCTACACTCCCAAGGAGTCGGGGGATTGGCAGGCTCAGATCTCGGGCTGTGACGGTGTTGTTAACTTAGCGGGTGAGCCTTTATTCGGCGAACGCTGGACTGCCAATAACAAACAAGAAATCATTGCCAGTCGCAAGTTGGGAACTGAAAAAATTGTTGAGGCGATTGCTAAAGCTGACGCAAAGCCTAGCGTTTTGATTAACGCTTCTGCCATCGGCTACTACGGCACCAGCGAGACCGCTACCTTTGATGAGACCAGCGCCAGCGGTGATGACTTTCTAGCGCAGGTGTGCCAATCCTGGGAAGCTGCAGCACAGTCTGTCAAGGACGTTGGAACTCGCCTCGTGATCGTTCGCATTGGCATTGTCTTGGGTAAAGGTGGAGCATTGGAGCGCATGCTACCTCCCTTTCAGCTATTCGGCGGTGGCCCCGTCGGGACCGGTCGCCAATGGTTCTCGTGGGTGCATCGTGATGACTTAGTAAGCCTGATCATTAAAGCCCTAACGGAGAATCAGATGGCAGGGGTCTATAATGCCACAGCCCCTCAGCCTGTGCGGATGAACGAATTTTGCTCAACGTTAGGCAAGGTTATTAATCGTCCTTCTTGGTTGCCTGTCCCTGGGTTTGCCTTAGAGCTACTTCTGGGAGAAGCCGCGCAGGTCATTTTGACGGGACAGAATGTTCAGCCACAGAACACTCAGGCCTCTGGATTCAGGTATCAGTACCCTCAAGTTAAGCAAGCCCTCACGCAAATTCTGCACTAGGTGACGGTCGTTGTGAGTGACAGAACAGGCCCATGGAAATCAAAAATATCCGTTCTGAACTAGCTGTTAACCCCGCAGGTTCTTTCTTGAACATAGCGTCCTTCAATGGCTCTATTGTGGGAGCTTGTGGCATTACCGGCATTTCTCCAGTCTGGGAGATGCATCCCGATACAGATGAGTTTTTCTACATTATTGAAGGTGAGTTTGAAGTCACGCTCATGCAGGGGGCGGAGCCAGAACATTTTGTCGCCCCTGCTGGCTCTTCTTTTGTGATTCCGAAAGGGGTCTGGCATAAACCGGCTGCACCCTCTGGCGCGAAGTTTATATACCTGACGCCAGGGACGACGCTGCATTCTGAAGCAGAAGATTCGCGGCAAGATTCCACATAGTCATCACAGTGGGAATAATTTACAGTGACTGTGTTCCAGGATAGTCAGTCGTCAGGGGAACTTTTGAATCTAAATTTTCGAAATAAATAGCTTAAGTAGTGCCCTTGCTTCAAAATCGATGCCTCAACAGCTTTACCCCAGGCTTCGCCGCTGAGGGAAACCAGACTTTAACTTTCTATCGGGTTGTTCTCAGGGAAAATTCAGGGACCTGGCTTTTTATGGTACTAATCCGAGCAAACGGATAAGGTCTCCACTCTCGGCCTATCCCCCTTTGGTGCTGCAGGACATTCTCGGTCATTTGCAGTGTAGACCTCAACAAAACCTTGTCTATTATGTCGTTAAAACTGCGAGAATCAGTTGAACTAGACGTTCTGCCTAGCCCATCTATTGAATAGCAAAGACTGTGATGACCTATCTTGAATCCGCTGCCAAATTTTATAGCGAAGTTGCTGAAACTCCCGATGTAGGGCTGTGCTGTGTTCAGAGTACGCCCCTGCAGTTGCCAGGCCTTAAAATCCCTCTGCAAATGCAGGAGATGAATTATGGCTGTGGCACAACCGTTCATGCTGCAGAGCTATCAGGTGCCCCAACGGTACTCTACGTTGGTGTGGGTGGTGGTTTAGAGGCCCTTCAGTTTTCCTACTTCTCCCGCCGCGCAGGTGCCGTCATCGCGGTTGATCCAGTTGATGAGATGCGGCAGGCCGCCGCTCGAAATTTAGAGCTAGCAGCCGAAGACAATGATTGGTTTGAAACGAGTTTCGTTGAGCTACGTCAGGGAGATGCCTTCTCTCTACCAGTCGCGGATGCGTCTGTTGATGTTGTTGCTCAGAATTGCCTGTTCAACATTTTTGAGCCAGAAGATTTGACCCGGGCACTCCAAGAGACCTACCGTGTGCTGAAGCCCGGTGGTCGCTTGGTCATGAGCGATCCTATTGCCACTCGCGCTATCCCTGAGCATTTGCAGCAGGATGATCGCTTACGAGCGATGTGTCTGTCCGGTGCATTGACCTATGAGCAATACGTTCAGCGGATTATTAAGGCCGGTTTTGGTCAAGTGGAGGTCCGTACTCGTCGACCTTATCGGCTGCTGGACAAAGAAAATTACAGCATGGATGAAAATTTGCTGCTGGAGAGCTTAGATACGGTCTCTTTTAAGGTTGATATTGCAGATGATGGTGCCTGCGTCTTTACAGGAAAGACGGCTATTTATACCGGACCTCACTCCTACTTCGACGATCAGGCCGGACATATTCTCACTCTAGGCGTTCCCGTGGCCGTATGTGATAAGACGGCAAGGAATATGGCGAAGTCTCACCCTCAGCAGGTGGTGGTGACAGATTCGACTTGGCACTATGACGGGGGTGGCTGCTGCTAGTCTCCTGAATAATGCTCAACGCTCTTTAGAGAATGTCATGATCACATCTGCAAATACTCGCCTGACG
Source organism: Acaryochloris thomasi RCC1774 (assembly GCF_003231495.1). Classification (NCBI taxonomy): domain Bacteria; kingdom Bacillati; phylum Cyanobacteriota; class Cyanophyceae; order Acaryochloridales; family Acaryochloridaceae; genus Acaryochloris; species Acaryochloris thomasi. Next base: position 83,505 of record NZ_PQWO01000012.1, on the reverse strand, counting down.
CCTTTTGCCGAGAAGCTAGACCGACCCCTTACAAAGCAGCCCATCACGGTGCTGCAGATTAATCTGGGCCGTCGCTGCAATCTGGCCTGCTCTCACTGTCATGTTGAGGCCAGTCCCAAGCGGACTGAGGAGCTGACGCCCGAGATCTGTGAGCAGTTGATTGAGGTCATTGAGCGTTTTCCTCAGATTCAAACGGTGGATCTGACGGGGGGCGCGCCTGAGATGAACTATGGCTTTAAGCCACTAGTTGAGGTCGCACGCGCTCAGGGGAAAGAGGTGATTGTGCGGTCAAATTTGACCATTTTCTTCCAAGCTGGCTTTGAAGATCTACCGGAATATTTTGCGGAACACCAGCTACGGGTGGTAGCTTCGCTGCCCTGCTATCTAGAAGATAATGTCGATAAGATGCGGGGCCAGGGTGTCTACGACGAATCGATTAAGGCTCTACAGTGGCTCAATAAACTGGGCTACGGGCAAGATCCTGATCTGGTTTTAGATTTAGTCTATAACCCCCCTATCCCTACTCAGGCAGAGTTCTCGGCGACGCCTGATCAAGAAGCTTTAGAGCCGGACTATAAGGCTTATCTTCGTCAGCATTTTGGGATTGTCTTTAATCGTCTATTTGCGATCACAAATCTACCCATTGGCCGCACCAAGTTCCACCTTCAGCATCGTAATTTACATCAGCCCTACCTGCAGTTTCTCGAAGCGCAGTTTAATGCGGCCACGATTGAAAATCTGATGTGCCGTAATCAGCTCTCGGTGGACTACAACGGCAAAATTTATGACTGCGACTTCAATCAAATGGAAGATATTCCCGCCCAAACGCCTGAGGGAGAGCCTCTAACCGTAGGCAAGCTGCTGACAGCAGGCTCCCTGGATGTGATTGGAGAGGTGCAGACGGATGCGTTTTGCTATGGCTGTACGGCTGGCTGCGGTTCTAGTTGTGGTGGTTCCCTTGTTTAAGATTCCTGACCCTCGGCTCAAGTTCTCTAAATAGGTCACACTATGTTTCTTCGATCTAAGCGTTGGTACTACACGGTTGTTGCTATGGCGGTTTGCCTGCTCATCACTTTTCAACCCCCGGCTTTGGCCGCCGTTAATGCGGGATTTAACCCGCAGCAGCTACTAGTGGATGCTTTGGAGTGGGTAAAGGGGCTGGGTCCGGCAGGTGCGATCGCATTTATCGGCATATACATCGTTGCCACGGTCGCCTTCCTTCCCGGTTCAGTTCTAACCTTAGGGGCAGGTGTTCTCTTTGGCGTCGTTCAAGGTTCTCTCGTCGTTTTCGTTGGAGCAACTGTTGGAGCAACCCTCGCATTTTTGGTGGGGCGCTACCTGGCTAGGGGCTGGGTCGCTAAAAAAATTGAAGGCAATCAAAATTTTGCTGCCATCGACAAAGCGGTTGGCAAGGAGGGCTTTAAAATTGTCACTCTGCTCCGTTTATCTCCAATTTTTCCCTTTAATATCCTTAACTACGGCCTTGGCGTTACCAACGTCTCGCTGAAGGACTACTTCTTTGGCTCTGTCGGTATGATTCCAGGCACCGTGATGTATGTTTACCTCGGTTCTTTAGCCGGTAATCTAGCGACCTTAGGGGCTGGAGAAGCACCCTCGAATCCAACTGTCACTTGGGCCATTCGGATCATTGGTCTGATCGCAACAGTTGCCGTCACGGTCGTGGTCACTCGCATTGCCCGTAAAGCCCTTGCTGAAGCGGTACCAGAAACAAAAGAAACAGAATCTGTCTCGTCCTGAGCACAAATCCTGATGCAGCAATCACTGTCCAGGGTGAAACGACATGTGCCACGGCCTGCACTACTGGCGTTAGCATCACTGTTGTGTGTGCTTGCGCTGCCCAAGCTCTTAGAGTTCATTCCGCTGCTGTTCAATCAGATGCGCTTGCTTGAAGAGCTTCGTCAAAGTGGCTTTTGGGCTGTCGTCATTTTCATCCTGCTCCATATTGGAGCCACAATGATTGGTATTCCCGGCGTTGTGCTCACCCTAGTGGGCGGAGTTGCCTTTGGTCTCGTCTGGGGAAGCCTGTGGTCGCTCATTGGCGCGACATTAGGTGCAATAGCTGCTTTCTGGATGGCGCGTTCTCTGCTGCACGGCTGGGCACAACGACGCATCCGCGATCAAAAGCTGCTCACCGTATTTAATGACGCTATTCAAAAGCATCCGTTTGCCTTTGTACTCACCGTTCGGTTTGCGCCCATCTCACCTTTTAATCTTGTCAACTTTCTATTTGGACTGACAGAAGTCCACTGGATGCCCTATAGCTTAGGAACCCTCATTGGGATTATTCCGGGCGTCATGGCCTATACCTGGGTCGGTGTGACTGGACATCAAGCAATGCAGGGGGAAAATCTCAGCTCCTTCATCATTGCCTGCAGCCTGCTTGCCCTAATGTCGGCCTTCCCCTTACTGATGCGTAAGCGGCGTTACCCATAGGATCCTGAACGCAGGCCATCACAGAGGTGCTGATTTACTCCACTAATGTTGAATTGGGTCCACAGGCCCAGGCTTCATTCTGGAAAACGGGGCTAGAGATTTCTTTCCCTGGCGCATCACTGGCGCAAACAACGAGCTGTGAGATGCCGGAGACGCCTGTTATATAGCTTTTTAGCCCCTCTTCTATGGGCACTGCCTTCGTAATCACCTGCTGATTGCTAACCTCAACAATTTCTAGCTCATAGTGTTTAGGAGCTAGGGCAATGTCTAACTCATCGAGGGATTCAGCATACCGGCTATTTTCTAAAAAGAAAGCCTGCTGTGCCTTGCTAAGGGTGCTAACCGAAACCTTGCCTTCTTGCTCTCTGGCCGGTCCCGTCAGGCTCCCTGCCTCCTCTGGAGAAGCAGGCCCAGAGTCAGAAACCTCTGTAGCTGTGCATCCGAGGAGAGAACTGATAAGCAGCAATGCTGGAAACAGGCGTAGATTAGTCACGATGCAGAGTATTGAACCAATTTCTTTAGAGCAAGATTACTGTAAGCTGTGTGGCCGATGACGCTGGCACGCGTCAGTCCTGAATGTATTGGGTGCCGCTAGCCAAGGCTATTTCGGCCCGCACAAATTCTCTGCCCAAATAGGCAGCATGATCTAACTTGGTGATCCACTGAGTTTGAGGCACCTCAAAGATCTTGATACAAAGTTCCTTGGCCGTATGTGCTTTGAAGCAAGCTGTGGGTTGACGCTTGAGAGACCCGTGACAGGGAAGGGGTTCTCCTGTTTCAGGATCGGTCGCTAATCCTTGCTTATTGATGTTGTTAGAGTAGTGTTCAGCACAAATGAGCCCGGATTGTTGATCAAGGAAAATCAGGAAATATCCACTAGGGTCTAGCTCAATAAAACGCTGGGACAACTTGTCGTTGGTCGCTGTTTGCGACTCAAGAATGGCGTTCATAGCTCTGAAAAATCGAAGGACAAATAAATCTCAACTGATCTAGTTTAATGTCCGGTGCTGTACCGTCGCTAGATAAATTGAGAGATCGAATTATATTGATTTTTGTAATAAGCTTGCAATCCTATTCTTAATCCATTGGCAGTAGGAAAATAGCATTAGGGCGAGGAATGTAGCCCTGAGCACTAAAATACGGCTTGAATTCACGGGACCGATTTCTTCTATCTCAAATATGTAGAAAATTTTACGGTTACCAGGATTAACTCTGTGTAAACTTTGGGAACTCTAGCGGTATTCATACGACTTTGCATATAGAGGAGGGTGGCATCCAGATAGATAAATTAGAGACAATATCGATAAATCTGTATTTTTATCTGCTACCACACTTGAGGAGAGAGAAACCATGACGCCAGAAGCTGCTAATATCCTGAGTTCTCTGAGAGAGAGCTTTTACGATTTATTTCAGACTGAGATGAAGGTGCCGGTCAAACTGTCTAAGGGTAAGTCACTTATTTTCAATCCCTCAATGGCCCCTGTCACCTCTTGGGTTGATCGACACAATCGCGTTAATTGTTTGGCGATTTATGCCCATGCAGCGCCGGATAGCTTAATCCCACAGCGACCGCTAATTCTACGCATTGCTGTCAATCAGTGGCCGAACACTGCAAACCAGGCTTCTAAGAATGTCAAGGATCCGCAATTCAATCGTGATTGGAGTTGGGAGCTGTCGCTCCTGTCCGAGCAGATGATGGACTTTGCGCCTTGGCTTGCGAGCTGGATTGAGGCAGAAAGTCGCTCCACTGAGCTAATGCAGCGCTCACCCCACGCGTTGAAATTCTTCCCGCACCCCATTGCCCAGAACGCAAATCTGGCCTGGACTCAAGAGGCGCTGGCAATGATGGTGGCCGATGATTCAGTGGCGGCTTAGGTTCATTCTCTTTGCTCTCGATGAAAATCAAGTAGCAGATGCGTTGAAATCAAAGCGGCTCTGATTTTTTCTGCTTGAAGACGCTGATCTAGATCTAATTGATCTGTGCTGGAATTTATAATGGCGTTGTATCTAGGTGCAATTGCAGTAATCTGGCGAGGATTCATTGATGGCTGATGTAACGGAAGTGCAGGGCACCTGCCTTTGCAGTGCTGTGCGGGTCACAGCAAAGGCGCTGAATCCGAAGGTAGGGGCTTGTCACTGCAAGACGTGCCGGACTTGGACAGGGGGACCGTTCTTTGCGGCTGATTGTGGTGCTGATGTGACCTTTGAGGGAGAGGAAAATATTGCTGTTTTTAGCTCTTCTGATTGGGCGGAGCGTGGCTTTTGCCGAACCTGCGGTACGCATCTGTTCTATCGACTAAAGGAAGGGCAGCAGCACTTCATGCCTGTGGGGCTGTTCGCAGATGGCGAGGCGCTGGTTTTTGACCACCAAGTTTTCATTGATGAGAAGCCTGGGTTCTATCACTTTGCGAATGAAACCCATAACATGACTGGAGAAGAGCTTTTTGCTCAGTTCTCCGCTGCTCAGTCATAGATCAGTCGTATTTTTATGCTATTTCTGTTCGGCACTGTCGGGTCGTGATCAAGTTGCAGGGGCATAGCGCCGACGCGTTGCGATCGCAACGCTCAAAACCAAAAACGTACAGACTCCAGCCCAATAGAGTGGGTAGCCATAGGTTGTGGGATTGGTTTGACGAACCATTAAACCCGCGAGTACGGGGCCAATGGCATTAGAGACGCTTAGATAGGAGGCGTTTAGCCCGAGGACAACGCCCTGCTGCTCTGGCTTAGCATTAAGAGAAATCATGGTGCTAATAATGGGCTGCACCAAAGAGCTCAAAATTGAGAAAATGACGGTCACGATGACGAAGTAGGCCAATATCGGCCAGATCGGCATCAATACAAACGAAAGACTGCGGACCAGCAGTGCGAGGAACAAAATGCGCGTCAATTTGAATCGTTGGGTCAGATAGGGAACGCCGACGGTCTGCATGACCACGCCGAGAGTACCATAAACAATGAATAGTACGGTGAGTGACTGGCTGTTTTGCCCCAAGACCTCAAGATAGTAGGGCTGGAAAGCGAAGGTAAACATCGTGAAGGTGGTGCCAAGCAGCAAGTTGATGATCAGCAAAATTCCAACTCTTGGCATGAAAAGTCCCGTCACCAAGGTGCCAAGACCCAAATCGAAAATATTAGTGCGGACGCGTCGTTCCAGGGTTTCGGGTAAAAAGAGGACCGTCAGAATCAGGGCGAGGAATGCAATCGCACCTGAGGCGTAGAAGGCGGCACCTAGCGAAACTTGCTGTGCTAATAAACTGATCACTGGGCCCAGCACAAATCCTAAACCAAAGGCCGCTCCAAACAGACCAAACCCACGGGCGCGATTACTCTCATCGGTCAGGTCAGAAATGACGGCTTGCGCTACGGAGGCGTTGCCCCCAGTGATGCCGTCTAGGATCCGAGCACAAAAAAGCATCCAGGCGGCGGTGGCAGCGCCCGCCCAGAGGTTGGCAATCACGGTGCCAGCTAAGCTAATCACGAGCAGAGGCTTACGGCCAAAGCGGTCGGAGAGCTTGCCGATGACGGGAGTGGCGAAGAATTGCGCCAGCGAGAACATTGAGAATAAGAGGCTGGTCTCAAAATCATTGAGGCCAAACTGCCGACCGTAAAGGTACAAAATCGGGATCAGGATGGTAAAGCTGAGGGCGTTGACGAAGGCGATGGAGGCAATAATCCACAGGTTGCGGTTTTCAGGCGTCATTTAGCGGCGACGAGCCTGTAGCTTACGGTAAACGTCTTTGATATCAACGTTGTGGTGGGCCATTGCCACGAGGCTGTGATACAGCAGGTCTGCGACTTCTCCAGCAATTTGATCAGGGTCGTCGTCTTTACAGGCCATCACCACCTCGGCGGCTTCTTCCCCAATCTTTTTGAGGATCTTGTTGTCGCCCCCTGCTAAGAGCTTGTTGGTGTAGGAGTCGGGAGAGGGGTTGGATTTGCGATCGCAAATCACGCCATACACCTGGGACAAAGTATCGGCAGGCGGCGGGATGACCTGTCCATCGATTTGATGGAAGCAGCTCCGCTCTCCTTTATGGCAAGCAATATCTCCAACTTGCTCAACGGTCACCAAGAGCGTGTCGCTATCGCAGTCATAGCGAATCGACTGCACGTTTTGCACATGCCCGGAAGTTGCGCCCTTGGGCCAGAGTTCTTGACGCGAACGACTCCAGAACCAAGTGCGCTGGGTTTCCAGCATTTTCTGCAGAGACTCTCGATTCATCCAAGCCATCATCAAGACGGTGCCATCAAGGTAGTCCTGCACAATCGCAGGGACGAGGCCGCGGTCATCATAGCGAATTTTGTCTAAGGGGATGGCTGAGGCCAAACGTGTAGGGTCCGAGGCTGTCATTGGGAATTGACCAAAAATTTCTGAACTATCTTTGAGAATAGCAATCTAGAGGCAACTGAAAACAGGTTTGTTCCTACCTAAATAAAGAAGTTTGGCAGTGTCAATGCTGAAGTTAATCTCTACCGCGAGGGGGATGTAAAGCCTATGCCTGCTGAGTTAGCCTATAGGAGACTAATGTTTTCTACGAGGTGTTTTTATCCTAAGTAAGTCAAAAGTTAACCATCGCATTGATTCTCCCCAGGTTTTGCTCATTGATAAAGATGGCACCAACCACGGCGTGACCGACACTCAGGAGGCTTTGGCGCTTGCAAAACAAGCAGAGCTAGACCTAGTGGTTGTGTCTGAGCGTAAAAGCGCACCTGTGGCAAAGATTTTAGATTTTGGCCGGTTTCGCTACGACCGCAAGAAAAATCAAAAGCAAAATTCTTCGAAGCCCTCTTTAAAAGAGGTCAAGCTGCGACCCAATGTTGGAGATGCAGATTACGGCGTACGCATTAAGCGGGCGCTGCAGTGGCTTAAGAAAGGTGATATGGTGCGGTTTCAGGTCCGCCTCAGAGGGCGAGAGCACCAGCACCGCGATCGTGCCATCGATTTACTCAAGCGCGTCATTGCTGATTTGAACAGCGCAGGTGAGGTGCAGGTCTTTGACAAGAGGGCGCTTGTGCTTCAGGTCGTGACGGCCTAGCGTTTTATTTAACACGACAGATATTTTTCTGTTTCATGCCGCTTACTGATGGGGGAATTCCCTAAAGGTAGGCGGCTTGTTCTATGGAAAGAAGAGTCATAAAAACTCAGGACGTTTTGGGAACGCTTTGGGAACGCTTGCCCCGCTAAATTTCAATCATCGAGTTACATAAAACCTAAGTTTCCTCTCGGCAGGCCCATTTGAGCCTCCGGCTTTTTCGCTACTAGGAGAAACCGATGATGACAGCACAAGTGTTCAAGGAGATGAAAGCCGAAGCTTTTGCCGATCGGCTTCTAGATACGCTCAACGGTGGTGCAGTCGCACTTATGACCTCCATCGGTCACCGTACCGGTCTATTTGATACCCTAGCTCAGCTCCCTCCTGCGACAAGTCAGGCCGTTGCTGATGCTGCTGGACTGCAAGAACGTTACGTCCGCGAGTGGCTGGGGGCAATGGTAACCGCAAGATTTGTGGACTATAACGCCATCGAGCAAACCTATCATCTGCCGTCAGAACATGCGGCCTTCTTGACCCGCACTGCCTCCCCCAATAATTTGGCAGCATTTAGTCAGTACATTCCACTACTGGGCAGCGTTGAAGACCAAGTAATCGACTGCTTCTACAGCGGCGGTGGCGTTCCCTATTCAGAATATAAGCGCTTTCACCAAGTGATGGCCGAAGATAGTGGCCAAACGGTCGTTGCAGCATTAATGGAGCATGTTTTGCCCCTCATGCCCGGTTTGGTTGATGCTTTAGAGCGCGGCATTGAGGTTATGGATGTTGGCTGCGGTAGCGGTCGTGCTCTCAATCAGATGGCGATGCTGTTCCCTCACAGTCGCTTTACTGGGTATGATTTTTCGGAAGAAGCGATCGCAACTGCCAACATTGAAGCGCAGTCCCAAGGGTTGACCAACGTCCGGTTCCAGATCAAGGATGCCGCGACCCTGGATGCTGTCGAGCAGTACGACTTGATCACCACCTTTGATGCAATCCACGATCAGGCCAAACCTGATGTGGTCCTCAATAACATCTACCGGGCCTTACGACCCAACGGTACCTACTTCATGCAGGATATTCGCGCCGCTAGTGACGTGAGCGGGAACCTAGAGCATCCAGTTGGGCCATTGCTTTACACCATCTCTTGTCTGCACTGCATGACCGTTTCTCTCGCCGCTGGGGGCTTGGGGCTTGGAGCCATGTGGGGAGAAGAAAAAGCGCTAGAGATGCTAGAAGAGGCCGGATTCAAGCAAGTGGAAATCAAGCAGCTCGACCACGACTTTCAGAATAATTTCTACATCGTCAAAAAGAGCTAAAGCATGTGCCAAATTTGCCGCATCGGACAGCGTTACTCCAACGCTCTGCTTTCTTCGGCGTCACTGCTGGACACGAGCCAGTTCTCAACCTTAGTAGTAACAGATCATCGCCAAGGTTTGAAGTCAGGCCCTGCTACCCACGACCAATCTTTAGGAGATCAAGATCATGACAGCCCTCTCCCTCAGAGAACCAAGCACTAAAGTGGATGCGATGATCGATGCTTTAGTACTTGCTTTTCGCACCGATCCGGCAGTGCGTTGGCTTTATCCCAACTCCCATCAGTACCTTACGTACTTCCCTGATTTTGTGCAGTTGTTAGGTGGAACTGCCTTTGATGCCGATACGGCATATGCCGCTGAGAATAACGCTGGAACTGCGCTGTGGCAGGCACCGGGGAGCTATCCCGAAAATCAGGCTCTCAATACTCTGCTTCAGCGAACTGTTTCCCCCGATCTAGACACCGTGTTTGCTCTATTCGAAGCGATGAGCAACTGTCATCCTGAAGCGCCCCACTGGTATTTGGCATTGCTGGGCGTTGAACCAGAACAGCAGCGTAGAGGACACGGATCTGCCCTGATGGAGCCTGTGCTGAGGGAGTGCGATCGCAACGCCCAACTGGCCTATCTTGAATCATCCAATCCCGACAACATTCCCTTCTACGAACGCCACGGATTTGAGGTGCTGACCACTATCCAGGTGAACGATTCTCCTCCTATTTTCCCAATGGTGCGCTACCCCCCAGCGCTCCAGAGTTGAGTGACTGCCTGTGCGGTCGACTGGCCCGTCGATCAAGGATCCATGAGCGCGGTGGTTGCTCAACGCCTTTCCCCCATACTGTGTTCCCCATTGTTATGACGGCTTCTCCATCGAAAATTACAATTTTTGACACCACCCTCCGGGACGGTGAACGGATGCCGGGGGTGAGAATGACGCTCTATCAAAAGGTTCAAATTGCCGAATTACTTGAAAAAATGCAGATTGATGTGATTGAGGCCGGCTATCCCGGTGCCTTCCGCAAAGACTTTGATGAGCTGCTGATGGTTTCAAAACGGATCAAGCAGACCGCCATTTGTGGTTTGGCAGGCTCCAAGCCTGATGAAGTCATTGATGTCGCCCTTGCCCTACGGTCTGCTGCACGAGGGCGGATTCATGTCTACACGCCAGTGCAGCAGAAGGCCATTTTCAACCGATCAGCACTTCTAGAACTGATCCGTCAGACCCTTGTCCTCGCCCGCAACTATTCTTTTGACATAGAGTGGTCAGCTTTCAATGCCCTCAAGAGTGAACCAGAATTTCTCTGCTGTGCGGTGGAAACGGCGATTGAGGGTGGGGCAACGACAATCAATATTCCTGATACGGCGGGTGTGGCTGAACCGGAATCATTCGCAGGCCTCATTGCTTTACTCAAAAGGCAGGTGCCCAATATTGATCAGGTGACGCTTTCTGTTCACTGCCGTGACGATCGCGGGCTGGCGGTTGAGAATTCGCTGGCGGCGATTCAGGCCGGTGCTCGACAAGTTGGGTGTTCGATCAAGGGTCTAGGGGTGAGGAAGGGGAATGCAGATTTAGGAGGAATTTTAGATGCGATCGCAAAGCATCCTGATTACTACACCAATGTTAAGACCGATCTGCTTGAGCAAGCTGCAGAGCAGGTGACCAATATAATGTCTGGGAGAATTTAAAGAATACGTAAAACCTAGACTAGGGGTCTGTACTAACGCACCACTATCCCTACTTTTGATATATCCTGTGTGCGCCCTCCATCAAGGAGGGCTTTTTTTTGGAGAAGAATATACTTTTTCTAATAAAATTTATTTCGTTTCTATCTGTATTCTTTAGCAAGATTTGGGGCAAGCTTCACCTCTAAATTAATTATATTTTGCGAACAAAAGACATCATAAAACATTTACTGGACGCTTCTAAAATTCTTTTATAACGCCTAGCTAAATACCTTTGAATTGTTCAAAACACTTAGCAAGCCCACTTAATTCAATCCAAGGATATTCAAGCTATAAAACGCCAACTTATTGCGTTCGGTTTACTGGCAGCAATGGCTCTTCCTGCGTTAGTTAGCTCTACACCAACTCTCGCTAAAGGAGGCGCACGAGCACAATCTCGATCAACCAGAACGTTCAGCGTTGTTCGTACCGATACTGACCCCAGGATAATTTTCGATGAAGTTGATAATAAAACTGAGCGACGATCTGAGTTGAAAGCCGTGCTCTTTGTCGACGATCAGGAAATAGGTTCCGATCAAGGCCGTAATAATTTTAATTCAGCCGGATTCGACCTCACTCAGACAAAACAGACTTCAAAAGCTAGGGTGCCGATTCGGGTTGAGCTATATGACAACGACGGACCTCAAAATGATGAGCCTGTTGACATCAGCTTTTTTGACGGTGTCGCGCTAGAGCTAGAGTACGACCTAGAGACAGGAGACATTTATCACAATGATCAACGGGCACGCAAAGGAACAGTTCGCGAGAGCCAATTCATTCAAGAAGGGTCACTTGATGTTGAGAAGAGAGCAACGATAAGCCTGACTTTCAACCAGCCTGTCGGTCTAGACGCGTCAACTGGAGAGTCAACGACACTCCCCGTATCCAAATAAAAGTAAGCCATCTATGCGAGGGACCAAACATAAGTGTCCTCCGCGGTCACGAAACTCCAAAACGCACGTAGGATTTGCCTAGAAGAAAGTTTGATGACTTCAGCTTTTTCTAGACTATAGTCCTGAATTATGAATTTCCTACTATCAAAGAAACTGCAAGATTAGCCTCTCCAAACGAATAGGGGGAATATTTGCGTAATGAGGGTTTTTCAGACAGATAAGACTAAAGTTGAAAACAGATCTATCATCCTAGATATCTACTGACAGATATGGGGTGTCAACAATAAACCTATTTGTTGGAGCAGAATCGGTAAGATGAGATCGTGGGGCTATCCACTTGAAGCTTCCACCGTTTCAAGAAGGTATGTGAGTGTGCCAAAAATCTTACGAATAAGATTCTTAGGTGGCTTTGACCTGATCTACAAACAAAAGTCCATCGGTGGGAAGATACCGAAGCGGCTGCAGTCCCTGCTGGCCTACTTGCTGCTGCATCGACATACGCCTCAATCTCGACAGCAGATTGCATTTCGCCTCTGGCCAGACTCCAGTGACTCGCAGGCGCGAACGAACCTGCGACGAAATCTCCATTCTCTGCGCCAGGTTTTTCCAGATTCAGAGCAGTTCATTGCGGTTGACACACAGTCCATCCAGTGGCGTTTAGAGTCTCCCTATACCCTTGATGTCAATGAGTTTGAGCGAGCTGTCTCTTTGTTCGTCGATCAGTCAGATGAGCTTGTAACCCGTCAGCCCGAGCAGTTGAAAACAATTGGCTCAGCTCTGCAGCAGGCAGTCAAGCTCTATGAAGGGAAATTACTGCCGAGCTGCTATGACGAGTGGATTGAAGCTGAGCGCGAGCGACTCCATCAATCCTGCATTCAAGCTTATGCAGGGCTGCTGCAGCTTTTGCAGATACAGCGAGACCATAGCCAGGTGATTCGCTATGCCCAGCAGCTTCTGCAGATGGATCCGCTGAGTGAAACTGCTTATGAATACTTGATGCGATCGCATCTCGCCAACGGCGACCGCACCCAAGCCCTGCAGGTCTATCATCGCTGCATGACGACCCTACAAGAAGAGCTAGGAATCGACCCCAGTCAATCAATTCAAGCCTTCTATCAACATCTCCTCGACGAACCAGCGTTATTAACAAATCACCAAAATGCCCAGCAAGATAGATACGTAGAGGTCCACCGATCAGCCTCCGAGACATCAACAGGAGCTTCCTCTCTACGCTGCGACTGGGGAAACGCTCCGGATGTCAGCCTCTTCTATGGACGTGCCGATGAACTAGAAATGCTGGAGCAGTGGACCCTGGCGGATCGCTGTCGCGTCATTGTCTTGCTAGGCATGGGCGGTATTGGCAAGACGTCCCTATCGGTGAAGCTAGCACAGGTCCTCGTTGAGCATTCTCAATTAGGGTCTGATGCTGACGATAAATTTGACTGCATTGTTTGGCGATCTCTGCGGAATGCCCCTAGCCTAGAAACCCTAATGGGTGAGATCGTCCCCATTATCTCTGACCAGCAGGAAACAGAGCCAACCTTAGCTCGTTTGATGGATGGCCTGCGTCAGACCCGATGCCTGCTGATTCTAGACAACGTTGAAACGCTTTTAAAAGGAGACCAGCGCTCTGGACAGTATCACCCCGGCTACGAAAACTACGGAGAACTCCTGCGGTTGATGGGAGAGACCCACCATCAAAGCTGCTTGATCCTCACCAGCCGCGAGAAGCCGCGAGAATTTTCTGCATTAGAGGGCATGGATCTGCCGGTGCGATCGCTCCTATTGAATGGTTCGCCAGAAGCCGCGATGACCCTGGTCCAGACCAAGGGTCTGATCGGAACAGAACAACAGCAGCAGGACCTGTGCCAGTTCTACGGCCACAATCCCTTGGCCCTAAAAATTGTCGCCACCTCCATTCAAGACTTGTTTGATGGTGACATTGCCGCCTTCCATCGACCCGGCGCAGGCATCTTCAGCGGTATTCATCAACTATTAGAACAGCAGTTCCAGCGCTGCACGCCCCTAGAGCAATCGGTCATGTATTGGTTAGCCATCAACCGGGAGTGGACTGCGATTGCTGAACTCGCCGAAGATCTTGTGCCTCAAACCTCGCGGTCGGCACTCCTAGAAGCCCTGGAGTCGCTGATGTGGCGATCGCTACTTGAAAAACAAGCAGGCCGCTATGCCCAACAGCCAGTGGTTATGGAGTACGTTACTGCACAGCTTGTAGACCAGGTTTGCCATGAGATTTTGACTCTTGGTCAAGTTTCAGAGACGGAAGCAGAGCAGGAGAATCTATCTGCCACCGCCCTTTTCTGCACCCATACTTTGCTCAAGGCTCAGAGTAGCGACTACATTCGCGAAATTCAAATTCGAGAGATTCTGCAGCCGGTCCTCAACGGTTTGTCCGGTCAGTGCGGCAGCGAGGCGAACAGTGAACCCTGCTTGCGTCAGGCTCTGGCGGGGCTGCACAGCGATCCCACCTTACAGTCGAGCTACGCGGCGGGCAACATTCTCAATCTGCTGAGCCAGTCCAGCCCGGTCTTGGAGCACTATGACTTCTCAGGACTAGCGCTGCGGCAGGCCGATTTACGTCGGGTTCATTTATCCGACTGCAACCTACAGGAGGCTGATCTGTCTCAGGCTGCCTTTATAGAAACGCTGAGCTTGCCGCTAGCACTAGCGTTCAGCCCTGATGGAACACGTCTAGCCACTGGAGATGCGAAAGGTGAGATTCGCATCTGGAGCGTTGAGGATGGCCGAAATCTGCTTATTTGTTCGGGACATACAGACTGGATCTGGTCCGTGGCCTTTAGTCCCGATGGCGGTACTGTGGCGAGCGGGAGTAGCGATCGCACCATCAAACTCTGGGATCTAGAAACAGGTCAATGTCGGCAAACGTTTGATCACAAAGCTCAAGTCTGGTCAGTGGCCTTCCACCCCACAACACCCCTCCTCGCCAGCGCCAGCGAAGATCACACCGTCAAGCTCTGGGACTTAGAAACAGGAGCCTGTCACCAGACCCTAACCGGCCATACCGACTGGGTGCGCTCCGTCACCTTCAGCCCCAACGGGAAAACAATCGCCAGCGGCAGTGATGATCAAACTATTAAGTTCTGGGCGACGGAAACGGGACGGTGTGAACAGACGCTAGAGGGGCACTCAAAACGGGTGTGGTCCTTAGCCTATGCCTCAGGCAACAGACTAGCCAGCAGCAGCAGCGACTGCACGATCAAGTTTTGGGACACTCAGACCGGCCACTGTATTCAAACCTTGTCTGGACACACCAACTGGGTGCGCTCCATTGCCTTCAGCCCTGACGGAGAAACCCTCGCCAGCGGCAGCGAAGATAGGACCATCAGGCTCTGGCAAATCGCTTCAGGGAACTGTCGTCAAACCCTTCGAGGACATGGTAACTGGATTCGCTCTGTCGCCTTCAGCCCCGATGGAAAAACCCTCGCTAGCGGCAGTGGTGACAACACCGTCAAGCTATGGGGGACCAACGGTCAGTGCCAGAGAACACTCCAGGGCTATATTGATCGCGTCTGGTCCGTTGCCTTCAGTCCCGGTTCTGCGCAACATCCCTACGGCGGCATTTTGGCAAGCGCCAATGACGACCACCAGATCAAGCTGTGGAATGTAGAAGGACCGACCTATCGGCAAACGCTGTCAGGACATACCGATGCCGTCTGTGCCGTTAGATTCAGTCCCCAAGATCATCTGATCGCCAGCGGCAGCGAAGACCAAACCATCAAGCTCTGGGATCTTGAGACCGGCCAGTGTTTACGGACTTTGAAAGGACACACCAGCAGGATTTGGTCAGTTGCCTTCAGTCCAGAGGGGGGCCTCTTAGCCAGCGGCAGTGAAGATCAAACGATTAAACTTTGGGATGTCCATACGGGCCAATGCTTACGCACGTTGAAGGGGCACACAAACTGGGTCTGTTCAGTGGCTTTTTGCCCAGCCGAATCCCTCAGGTTGGTCAGTGGTGGCTATGACCAAACCATTAAAATTTGGGATCCTTTTACGGGAGCCTGCTGTCAGACCCTTGAGGGGCACAGCAACTGGGTCTGGTCCATTGCCTTGAGTCCCGATGGGCAACACCTCGCCAGCGGTAGCGGAGACCATTCCATCAAGCTCTGGAATCTGAAAACGGGCCAGTGCTTGAAAACACTCGAAGGTCACAGCAGTCGGGTGTGGTCCGTGGCCTTTAGTCCTGATGGTCAATGTCTCGCCAGCGCCAGCAGCGATAAAACAGTCAAGCTCTGGGATGTACGAACAGGAGGCTGTCTCCAGACCTTGGAGGGACACACCAATCTGGCTTGGGCCGTAACCTTTAGCCCTGAGGGTCACCTGCTGGCTAGCGGCAGCCAGGATGAAACGGTTCACCTCTGGGACCGAGAAACGGGCGAATGTGTGGCGGTCCTGCGCGGTGCGCGCCCCTATGACAGAACCAATATCCTCCATGCAAGGGGGCTAACCGAAGCTCAGAGAATGTCGCTCAAGCAGTTGGGTGCTGTTGAGCAAATTAAGACCGCTGCAGCGACGAATGCTGAGATATCTAACGTTCCTATAGCCGCTTCTCAGGGGAAGCCACTCGCGACTCTACCCTCAACGTCATCTCTCATCGGACGTCGGCAAGAATGGGAAATGATTCAAGGGTGGCTCGGCTCTCACTTATCTCTGCTGTTGCTAGGAGAATCAGGCATTGGCAAAACCCGAGTTCTGGAAACGCTGCGTTCAGCGGTCCAGGATATGGGGGGACAGGTGCTTTGGGGACGTGGGTTTGAAGCTGAAAAAGTCAGGCCCTTCAGCATTTGGCTGGATGCGCTGCCTAGCCAGCTCCCTGCTGAACTGGGAACACTCTTCCCTGAGCCGGGTGACCCGGAACTTCAGATCGATCGTAGTCGCCTCTTCGATGCAGTGGCTGAATACCTGACTGGGCTGGCGAAGCAGTCAGTCCCGCTGGTGATCATTTTTGACGACATTCAATGGCTTGATGAAATTTCGACGGCCCTGCTGAACTATGTTGTTTGCCTGTTGGGACACTCGTCGATTCAGTTTGCCTGTGCAGCCCGTCACCGAGATCTGGAAGCCAACGCCGCAGCTTGTCAGCTCGTGAAAACGCTCAGACGCGATCGCAAACTCCAAGTCATCCCCCTAGAGCCATTGGATCGTCAGGCCACGACGGAGCTGACCCAGACCATTGACGCGGATTTGGATAGCGATCGCATCTATACCGACAGCGGTGGCAATCCCCTGTTTGCCCTGGAAATTGCGCGTACGATCGCATCTGGCTACTCAGCGGATGCTGACAACTTAGAGGCGCTAGTTCAGGAGCGGCTGCAGCAGCTCGACACTTCTACACAGGATCTTTTGACCTGGGCTGCAGCAATGGGGCGCAGCTTTGATCCAATGCAGGTCGCTCAGATCGCGGACTGTCCGCTGACAACCTTCTTGACCGCGATAGAAGAGCTAGAACAGCAGGGTATTCTCAGTCCAGACATTAGGGATGACGGTGAAGCGGTCTATCTCTTTACCCATGATGTTGTCCGACAGGTTGCCTATGGCCAACCCTCTGAGCCTCGTCGACGGCTGATGCATCGACATATCGCTCACCAGCTACAGAAACTGACGAGTTCTGATGACGCTTTAGCCAGTGATATTGCCCGTCACGCAGCCATAGGGCAGGATCCTGAACTTGCCGCGACATCTCTACTGGCAGCAGCCGAACGCGGCCTGCGCCTGTTTGCCTATACTGATGCCGCAGCACTGGCGCGGTGGGGGATTGAACAGTGCCAATCTTTACCACCTGAAGTCCGAATCAGTCTGCATTTGCGTCTGCTCAAGGTTTGTGTGCTGGCTGGGATGGATAAAGTGCAGGCCCAGCAGGTCGAAGTCAGCTTGAACCAGCTACTGCTAGAGGCCCGAAGACTCAGCCTGCCAGATGAAGAGGCTCTAGGGCTAGAAGTTCTGATTGCGCTGCACTATGAGCAAGACAATCTCGCAGATGTCCATCAACAGTGTCTGAAGGCCGTAGAACAAGGTCGCAGCGCAAGTCCTACCGTGATGGCTCAAATGCTGGCCTATACAGGCTGGTGTCTATCGGATATTGGCCGCGAGATGGAGCGGGCTGAGGCTCTGCTGTTAGAGGCTCAATCTCTGGCTAGTCGAGTCGGGCTAGAACCCTTCGATATTCCCTGTGGGCTAGGCTGTGTTCGCCGGTATCACGGTGACGATGAGCAGGCGCGTCTGTTGCTGACGCAGGCGCGGCAGATTGCCCAATATATGCAGGATCACTGGCGAGAATTCACCTGTGTTTCATATTTAGCGATGCTAGAACTTGAAAGCGGAAATGCGATTGCGGCATTAGATTATTGTCGGCAACTCACGACTGTTGCCGCTCAGCTTGGCGGTGGCAATGAAGGGGCTGTTGCAGCGGCGCTGGTGGCTTTATCGCAATACTGGCTGCAGCCTTCAGAAGCTGAAACGGAGTTAGAACAGACGTTAGACAGGCTGAAATGCGTCGATGCTCAGCGAAGTCTGGCCTATACGCTGACGTCCGCTGCGGAGAAAGACTTGGAGCGAGGCGAACCCCAACGCGCTATCTCCCGATGCCAAATGGCGCTGGAGGCAGCCCGAGTTGTTGATCATCCTAGTGATGTTGCCCTGGTGTTGGCAACGTTGATTCAGGGTTATCTAGCAATTGGCGAGCTTGAGCTTGCTGAGACGCATTTTCGAGACCTGCAGAAAATAAATCCGCTGGGTCTGGCTGCTCGGGCTAGAGTTGCGATCGCAAATATATCGACCCAGCTAGACGCTCCTATCCACACAGCTTAGTTCCGCCTATTCGACTGGATTACGCTTGCCCCCAACAGTGATTAGCTACAATCTGATCAGTACCCATCCGCCTTTAAATCAGTTGGGATCTGAGGCAGCCCGTGTCCAGTCAACTGTTCGTGATCTTGAATTGTGATTTGACCTATGGTCCGCGTCCTTGTTGAAAAGCATTTTGATCCACCGATTACACCAGAAAAATGGGACCGAGATGTTGCCATTGGCATTCCTTGCCATACAGCCCACAACGTTCACTGGGTGAGGTCGATGATGGGTTGCGATCGCACCCAGGTCATCTGTGAATTTGAGGCTCCTGATGCTGAGACCGTCCAGCGGTCCTTTCGTAAAGCTGGGCTACCTTTTGTCCGCATTTGGACCGTCGATCTGATTACGCCTGCAGTGGCCGCCGCCTCTCATTGATGCTCAGGATTTGCGCTCAGCCTCTGCGGTTCAAGTAAGGCTGCAATACTGAGCCTCAGTAACCAGCGTTCAGCTCAAACGTAATCGAAAGAATAGGCCCAAAGACTCTTGATCTCTCACAAAGCTGAAAATCTAACAAGGAACCTGAAGTGAACGAGCATGAAATAGCAGCAGGGCTAGCCCAGACTCCTAACTACCAATATGCTCAGCGCATTGGTCCACAACTGTTCATTTCCGGTCAGGTGCCGCACGATTCTGAGGCAAATCTGGTTGGCATCGGCAAGCCCCATGTTCAGGTGAATCAGTGCCTTGGTAATTTGCGAACGCTAATCACGCTGCATGGTTTTGATAAACGTGATATTCGCCAGCTAAAAATCTACGTCGTTGGAGATCATCCAACTCTCATGGCTGCATGGCAGGCGGTTACGGAGTGGTTCAACAATGATGTCCCCCCAGCTACATTACTGGGCGTAGCGCGACTGGCCTATGAGCATCAACTCGTGGAGATCGATGCAATGATTGTCAGTGAGGTTCATTCTTAGATCATCGCATCAGTAGAGAGCTTCTGATTAGCCATTCTCGAAGTGGTATTGGCATCTTCCTCCAGGTGTAAGAATTGCTGCAAAGTCCAGAGAACACTTTGAGAGTGCCGGTCTGAATAGTTTGAAATCAGTTCTAGGGGACGGCTCGGTCGGTTGAGTTTAGCAAAATGAGAAGCGCCAAGTTGTGATCAGAGATAAGGACCCCAAAAGAGTTGCGCTGGTGACGGGCTCAACTTCTGGCATTGGAAAAGCGATCGCAGCTCAGCTCGCTCGAGACAACTTCGCTGTTGCCTTTCATTCCAAATCCTCCGTGACGGCAGGGCGAGAATTAGCTGCGGCATACCCAGATGCCTCCTATTTCCAAGCTGATCTATCAGATCAAGATCAAGCTCGTCAGTTAATCGCTGAGGTTTTATCTCATTACGGTCGCCTAGATGCATTGGTTAATAATGCTGGCGTGACCGCCGCAATCCCCCATACGGCATTAAAAGAAGCATCGCCGGAAATCTGGCGCGATCTGTATGAAGTCAACGTCATTGCGCCGTGGACACTGATCACCGAAGCTGAAGCCGCGTTGCGCCAGTCCTCAAGTCAGGAATGCCCAAGCTGCATTCTAAATATCAGTTCCCATGCCGGGATTCGACCGAAGGGAGCTTCGGTTCCCTATTCGGTCAGTAAAGCTGCTTTGAACCATATGACCAAATTGCTGGCGGTGAGTTTGGCACCATCGATTCGGGTGAATGCGATCGCACCCGGCCTAGTGAACACCCCTATGAGCCAGAATTGGACTGCCGCAAGAGAGCTTTGGAAGATGCGGGCGCCTATGGGTCGAGGCGCACAGCCAGAAGAAATCGCACAAGTGGCTTCTATGTTAATTGTGAGCCACTACATTACAGGCGAGATATTACTCTCTGATGGTGGACTCAACCTGACGTGAGCATAGTATTTCAGACTCTGTTTTTTAGAGCAATTGGATTTACCAAGGCCGTTCTCCAGGGCGGCTTTTTTGTGTCTGGAATTCTCCAACAGTTGTAGACCCGATCGGACTGTCGAACGGACTCCTCTTTGAAGATCTTGACGTTATTCAGTAAGCGAACAAGGCGACCCTCCGCCTTGGCAGTACTCAGCTGGCTGTGCTGCAGAAGGGCAATGCCGACCCGCTTAATCTCAATGACTTTACCGCCTTTGGAGAACCCCAGTTTGAAGGCATAACAGTGCCTGTTCCCAATAGGACCAGACGTCTCAGGAACGTTTCAAGAACGCTTCGGGAACGCCCTCTTCTCTAGCCTGAAATCAAGGTTGAGGCAACACGCTTTCGGCAACTCAGCAACTTTCACTCAAAAACAAGAGGTTTCATGGCCGCTCTTATAACTTATGACAATACCTATTCATCAATCTTGAAAGACGCGACCAAAATCAACTGGCGTGTCCAGGATTTGATTAACGATAAAAACTCGCTTGATTTTTTCAAACCCTTCCTCCCTGAGGGACTCGCTCACACAGGGGCCATCGCCAGCCTGAGTTCTGCAGAGCAACTTAAGCTCAACCAGATTCGCGGCAACAGCTACTTATATTTATTTAGCGTTTTAGAGGAAGCCATCTTGCCCTTAGTGGTTAATCATATTCAGGCGATTGGCAGTGATGAGATTGAAGCAACTCAAGCTTTCCTGGGCGTTGCAAGCGAAGAAAGCAAGCATATCCATTTGTTCCGTCGGTTTGCAGAAGCTTTTGAAGCTGGGTTCGGCAGTCCTTATGACTGTATTGGTCCATCATCGGCGATCGCCCGTTTCATTCTCCAGCACAGTTCTCTCGGTGTCGCTCTGATGACACTACACATTGAATGGATGACCCAACGTCACTTTCTCGAAAGCGTGCGTGAAAATCAGCGAGAGAACCTCGATCCGCAGTTCTGCAGTCTGTTAAAGCATCACTGGCAGGAAGAAGCCCAACACGCTCGACTCGATACGCTGATGGTGCAGTCAATGGCCCGAGACTTAGATGCTGCAGCCATTGCCACCGGCATTGATGATTACATCGCTGTTATTCAGTACCTCAATGCAGGACTGATAAACCAGGTGCAGCTCGATATTGACAGTCTGGAGCGAGTGACCGAGCGATCGCTTTCTCTCACTGACAGAGAAGCGATTCAGCAACAACAAACGGTTTCCTATCAGCAAACCTTTCTTGTTGCAGGGATGACCCACCCCAACTTTGTAGAGAGCGTGCGCACGTTAGGGCCTGATGGGTATGACCTGATTGCTGAGACAACGCAGGCTTTCTCTTGAGGCAATGCTTCAGCAAGACAACGAATGGGGGCACCTATCACTCTATTCAATGACCTCTATATTTCTAGATAAGGAAAATGATGATGCAAACTCAACAAGCACAGACTCTCAATGGTTTTGATCTCAATGAACTCGAAGAGTTATCGGGTGCGATCGCAACCAATCCCCTCCAGGCCAAGCTAACCTTCCAGGTCTCAAGCGCCTGGGTCGACGGTCCCCGTTCTATCTCTCACGTCAAGTCCTTTGATTGGGGCAGTGAAACCTATGATCGCGATTTCACCCTGGTGATTGATGAGCCAAAAGAAATCGGTGGCTCAAACTTGGGCCCCAATCCCCAAGAGGTGCTGCTATCGGCAATTAATTCCTGCATTCTGGCAACCTTCACTGAGCTTTGCACCGCCTACGGAATTCGCCTAGAGAAGGCAGAGATTAAAAGCAGCGGGTATTTAGACCTGCGTGGATTCTTTGGACTCGATCCCAGTATTGTCCCTGGTTGTCAGTCACTGTATTGGACACTGATCGTCAAAGGAGACGCAACCGCTAAACAGTTCCAAGAGATCTATGAGATGACCCTGATGGCTTCGCCCAACCTATGGAATATGGCCAACCCTGTAAGTATCGTGCCTCAGATTCAGATCGAAGCATAGTCCAAACCAAACAGCTAAGTGGAGCGTAGAGACAGCCTCGTACTTGCGTTTCCTTCAGTTCTTCATATGGAGCCTTCTTAATCATGAGTCAAAATGAACTGAACAACATTCTTTCGATGCTGCAGGATTTTTCTTGGGGCGATACACTCGCCGAGATGAGAGCGAACTTTAACCGCTGCTTTTCTCTGCCGTCCCATCCCACAGCCCAGGTTCAGACCCTCGATGCTGATGGTGTTCCTGCCGAGCTGATTACCCTTCCCAATAGTGATCCAGATCGCGTCATTCTGTATCTTCATGGGGGCGGTTTTGTCATGGGAACACGCCAAACCTATCGACGTATTGCTAGCGATCTAGCAGAGGCGTCATCCGCAAGGGTGTTGGTGATTGACTATCGCCTTGCACCGGAGCATCCTTACCCAGCAGCGCTAGAAGATACGCTGACGGCTTATCGCTGGCTTGTTGAGACACGTCGGTTTCATCCCAGCCAAGTTGCGATCGCAGGCGACTCCGCTGGGGGCAATCTCGCTTTGGCAGCCCTGCTGTCTTTAAGGGATACCAAAGAGATACTGCCTTCTTCAGGGCTACTGATCTCGCCCTACTGCGATCTGACCCAAACCAGCTCCACCATTGATACTCATGGCCACCTCGATCTGATGGTATCTCGGACACTGATGGATACTCTTACTGCTTGGTATGCTCCCCATGAGAACGTGAAGGACCCTCTGATCTCACCGATCTATGCTGATCTATCTGGCCTACCGCCGCTTCTGATTCACGTCGGGGCAGCAGAGATTTTACTCGGCGACGCTCTGCGGCTTGCCCATCAGGCGGCATTGGCCAACGTTGCCGTAGAACTCAAGGTTTGGCAAGACATGATTCACTGCTTTCAGTTGTTTGCACCCATGTTGGAGGAGGGGAGAGTTGCGATCTCAGAAGCAGGAGCCTTTCTCCAACATCATTGGTCACCGAAGAATCGCTATGAACAAGAGACAGATCGAACAATGCTGGCATCGCTATCTCAAAGCCCTGCCAGCCGGTACCGAACCGGACGCAGCCTACCTCGTTGATCAATTTGGCGATACAGCCCAGCTCGCGAATGACCTTGGTCAACTGGTTCTAGATGGCGTGAAAACGGCCACCTGTTCCTCTCTTTGGGAATGGGAGGTGGAACAAACGGATCCCAATGAGATGATGGGGATAAAAACGGTCATTCTGAATGGTGAAGGTGCCCCTATCTGCATTATTGAAACAGTAGAGATCAATATTCGATCCTTCAGCGAAGTGGATACTCAGTTTGCCTATGACGAAGGTGAAGAGGATCGGACTCTAGAATCCTGGCGACAGGAGCATTGGAAGTATTTCTCGCGAGTCTTACCTAAAATTGGCAAAAGCCCTGGCCCTGAAATGCTTTTAGTGTGTGAGCGATTTCGAGTGGTGTACCCATCACCTTAAGAGCACAAAAGCCTCACAGAAATTATTCACAGCGCAAAGGAAGTTTGTGAGCTTGAGCATAGGACTGCCCCATTTTGCTGGGCTTAGATAAAGATCAGCCGCAGGGTTGATCCTATGCTCCGTTAGAACAGATGTTATGCAGTGAGTTCCTTGACCTTAGCCATGATGCCAGCCGGATCAATACCTTGGTGAGGATACTGCTCCCAAAGACCACCGCAGCCTTCTTCGTGGGTGCCAAGGTAGGCAAACTTAGGCGTTAGACCGCGCTCTAGCAACCAGGAACCAAAACGGCTGCCCAGTCCTGTTCGACGGTTGAAGGGTTCCACCACAAGGACGAAGGGGGAAGCGCCTACTTTTGCGATCGCATCTTCGTCAACCACATTCAACGTAGATTTATTGATCAAACCCACCTCAATGCCCTCTTGCTTCAAACGCTCTACCGCATCCAAAGCTCGATACACGGCATCACCAAAAGCAATAATGTAGCCCGCTTTTCCTTCACGAACGACATCATCTTTCCCTGGCGTGAAGGTGTAGTTGCCACCAAACATTTCGTTGCCGTCGCCATCCAAGAGCATCGGCACCTTAGAGCGAGTCGAGAAAATAAATCGCAAGCCCTTATTGTTGAAGACCGACTTCACGCAGGCCGTCATCTGATTCGCATCTGCTGGGAAGAACAGCCGCGTTTCATAGCCGTCATCCAAACCATTATCGGCAAACATATTGTTGATGCCGAAGTGGCAGGTATTGTCCGCCATATCGTCAATTCCTGCATGGGAGAAGTGACAGAGCAGATTAGAGCGGTTCAGCCGCGCCATCGTGATCTCAGAGATACACATCTCTAAAAAGGCGCTGAAGGTGGCAAAGATACCTTGCTTACCCTCTTCCATGCCGAAACCAGCCGCAGCCGAGAGGTTTCCCCGTTCCTGAATGCCGCCGCTGATGAAAATTTCTGGATGCGCGCCCCGGATATGCTGCAAACCACAGGAGCCTTCAAGATCGCTATCAACGACAAGGACACTCTTTTTGCGCTCCTCTTCACCCATTTTGCCCAACACTTCGACCACAGCCTGACCGAAAACGTTACGGTTCGAACCCAGCTTATCGGAGGCACCCATGAACTTGTAAGTATTCGAGGGCTTCTCAATATTCTTCAGGTACTCGACCGCTTTACTATGGCCCCGCGCTTCCAGATACTTGAGCGCAATATCTACAGGAACAACGTCGTGACCATGGTTGGAGCCTTCTAAGCCTTCAACCCCAGGACACATTGGACGCTTATTGATCACCGCAACGGGCCCGGGTGTGTTGATGGCCTTACAGATGTTGGCGTAGAGGCTGTCGATATCTTCACCGTCACCTTCAAAAACTGTGAGACCGTGCCCTTCTAACGTTTTCTTGACGCTAAAGCCAGGCAGATACTCAGAGGGGTTACCTGCGATGGTGACATCGTTGTCATCGATGAGTAGCTTGACGTTGATATATTGCCCAACGGCCAGACGAGCGGCCTCTGCATCGTCGCCTTCTTGTTGAGCACCATCAGAGCCGAGACAGAAGACGGCTTTGCCAGGATTTGCGATCGCAACCCCATTCACGTAGGGCCACATATGTCCCAAGCGACCAGAGCTAAACTTAACCCCCGGCGTCAGACCCAGCTCAGGGTGACCTGGCAATGTAGAATTGGCCGCACGATACTGCATCAACTGCTCTGCCGGTAGATCGCCATCCAACGTTGCCATTAGATACTGCGTTCCGACTCGGTGCCCTGCTTCATCAAAAAAGATGGGTACGTAGTCATCAGGCTGACTCTTGAATAAAGCATCAAGGATCATCACCTCGGGTACCGTGTCATAGGGACCACCCGTATGCCCACCAACACCTCTCGCTGCACCCGTCGCTGTGAAGAAAATCAGCGCATCCCGGCAGAGCTGAATATTAAATTTGAGTGCCTCTCTTTGCTCATCGGTGAGAGTACTGACACTTGGATCAAGCTTGACGGCCTTATAGGCTCCTAAATCAATGGGAAACGTCCCGACATTAATGCTCATGAAGATTACCGTCCTGTGAAGTCTGCGCCCAAGCCCTCATATAAATGCAATGGGTCATAGACATCACAATTCATGAGGGCAAGTTATGTTTCTATCCTCCCATTAATTCGGATGGCTCAAAAGGGGGGAGAGATAAATCACCGAGATCGCAACTGGGGTGAGCGAATACAAAGAATGTCTCTCAACAGTCAGCTCAAAACGTCTCGAGGCTGGAGCGGCTTCAGGATATCTTCGAGAATCTGCTTTCGATCACCAGGACGGAAGTTTTTCGGGTCAGGCAGGGAATTCTCAAAGTTGCTCGGCCCTTGGTAGTCAGAGTATTTTGCCAGTTCAGCTAAAGGTGTGCGTCCTGAGTAAGCTTTACCCTTAATGACCCAAGTCGGGAATCCCGCCTTAAATCCCGATTTTTGCTCAATCTCTGTAAAGGCGGTTTGGCATTGCGAAGTCAGACTCCCTCCTCTTGTCCCCTCAACCTTTTCCGCACATTCGATGTAGGGCAGAGACTCAAATGCTTCTGCTCCAAAGAGTTCGAGCTGATCGTATACGTGAGGTGCCCAGTAAGCCCCATACAGTTTGGCTCCCTGTGCCTTAAGATGCTGAGCAAGCGCGATCTCCGATTCTCCAGACGGTTGAGTGAGCTGGAAGCCCTCTTCATTGTCTTCAGAGGTCTCTGTAACTTGAGAGACTGTGCGGCTGGGGTGAAGGCTGGGATCACGGGTTGCGATCGCTTCCTGCCCAAACAAAATTAGGCCAACTGCGATTAGGCCACCACTGATGGGCATGAGCCATAGAGAGTACAAGTACCTTTGCATTCGATTGCTCCACAACATTGGGAATTGCATTAGTACAGATGACGCAGGTAGCGAGGCAAGGTTTCGGTACCGTATGGGTCTCGTCAATCTGTGAGCCAATCAAAGAGCTGTTGGACCGTGAGTTCAACTGGAGTGGCAAAGTCAGGGACGGGCAGTGCCATCTCTGGCTGATCAAAAAATCGTGGTGTTTGGTTTGGTTGATAGACAAAGACACAGGATTCCTCAGAATCGATCATCCAGCCCATCTCGGTGCCGTGCTCTAGGCAATGCAAAATATTGAGCAGCACCTTCGTATGTTTTTGGCCGGGAGATAGAATTTCAATCGTCCAGTCAGGCGGCAGTTCAAAGCGATTGGCAACGCGGCCATTGGGCTGCCGGGGAATACGGCCCCAGCAAAAGACTGAAACGTCAGGAACCAGCGATCGCCCACCAAAGGTACATCGGAGTTCGGGGTAGGCATGGGCAACTTTTGACGGACTGAGCGCATTATCTATATCGCGCGTCAAAACCCGCTGCAGCGTACTGTGTTCACCTTGAGGCATGGGCTTTTGGATAACTTGACCGTCGATGTATTCACTTGCAGGCTTGGTTTCGGGCTGCTGCAAAAAGTTTTCTAGGGTGACGGGTCGAGTGGGTGTCTGAACCATAGGACAGGATTGAAGCTGCCTTCATGCTTGTTGTTGCTCTAGATTTCTATTGTAAGAGGTTGCTTTAAAATCTGAATTACCTTCCTCAAGCCCTTCCCAGTGGAGGATTTGGAGATTAGAGCGCACACAAAGAGTCATAATAACTTTGGGGTTGATTGAAAAGTAGGCGATCTCCCCCCAGAATTGGGTGGCTGGGCTTCGACGTGAGCGCTTAGCCACACGTGGGGCGAATGCGGGGCTATATTGGAATTCTCAATCATCCTTCAAGTGTGCTTCTTTTTAGGGCTAGAGTAATCCGAAGAATGTCATGATCACTGGGCCGACTGCTTCCCAGACTGTTGCCAGTTTTGCGCCTTCAGTCAGACCAGCGGCGGTACCCTTGAAAATTTGGGTGGCTTTGTTTGCCAGTTTCTTCATCGAGCCTGCTTCGGGAGCTTGCCCTGCTTCGGCTAGCTTTTTCACCTGATCAAGGGTGGCGGCTTTCTCGGCCTCATCTAGTTCAGATTCGTTTACAATGGCGGTCTGTAACTGGCTGAGAAGATCTTTGAGGTCGGGTTGGGTGGCGTCACTTCGTTCAGGAAGCTGCTGAATTGCGTTGTTGATGTCGCCTTGAATGTTGCCCAGGTTAATGACGCCGCTGATATCGCCACTAGCCACGCCTGTGACATCGCCGATGTTGTTGCCTGCATTGATGTTGGGGCCGCTGTTCTCAGCCATAAGGTCTCCGTGTTGTTGATAGTTTTCGGCATAGAAACTGGGGCGCTTGAGCGCCATATCAAAACAGTTTTTTAGGTCACGGATCCGAGCATCTTTTTCTGCTGCAAGAAGCTGCTGTGCATCCTTATGAGTCAAGGCCCTGGCTTGGTTATAGGCTTCAAAGTACTCCTGACTCAGTTCTGAGTGGTTAGCCTGCTGAGCCGTTCTTGCTTTGAGTAGGAACTTATCTTGGCCCCGCTTTTCCATCGCGGCAATTTCGAGTTCAGCTTCGGGATGGGTCTCAGCCAGTTGTTTGAAAGCAATAGCGATGGCACGGGAATTGACGTTCTGGTTGTGATAGAGGTCTAGGGTATCGACAATAGGCTTAATGAAGTAACCAAACTCTTTGTCAGCGAAGTTCTCTTCATAGTTATCAGGTTTGCGACGCGGATTGGGATTGGAGGCACCGGGCTTGACCCAGCGCATGAAGATGTACTCGCAGCGAACCCCCTGCAGATTAGTGTTACCCGTGATCCCCCAGCCTTCGATCGTGGCTCCTGTGAGGGTGCACCCTGTTAAATCGGTTTTGTCAAGCTGGGTTTGCACCAGGCTTGCGCTTGTCAGATCTGCCCCTGCTAACGTCGCCTCACTAAGATCTGCTGCTCTGAAATTTGCATTTTCTAGATCTGCAGTGGCCAAATTGATGCCACGTAAATTCTGATGGATGAACTCTAAACCTTGACCTTGGCCGGTTTGAACTAGGCTGCGAACTTGGGCATTATCTAGGAAGGAATCACCAGGCCGAACCCGATCTAGCCGACGGGTGTGTAACCAAGAGGTGCGAACTAATTTGGCTTTTCTCAGATCGACACTTTTGAGATGCGCCTGGTTGAAGTTCGCATGGGTTAGGTCTGCACCTCGAAAACTGGTCCCACCCCACGCCGCTACGGAAATGGCTACCGATCTAATTTGTAAGTATTTAGGATCACCTGCTAGCGCACGCCAACCAATATATGAGCTGATAAGTATGTTGGCCGCAGCGACCGCTCCAGCGACTGCTCCAGCCCCAATCCCAGCAACCGCTCCAGCCCCAGCCCCACCAACAGCAACAGCAACAGCAACAGCTCCAACGACCGCTCCAGCTCCAGCAACAGCAACAGCAACAGCTCCAACAAAAGCTCCAACGACAACAACAGCTCCAGCAACAGCGAAAGCAACAGCAACGGCTCCAACAAAAGCAACGGCTATCGCAACTGCTCCAGCGACCGCTCCAATAACAGTGACCGCGATAGCAACAGTGACGCCTCTACAGAGAAAAATAGCTAAAAAAGCTAACTGGGTAATGAGTGCCACCCAACCCGCGACAAAGCTAGCTGGATCACCTGTATTGAAAGTTAAAGACACAAAATATCCATTAAATGCTGCAAAGAAGCCTGAGACAGCTGCGAAAAGCCATACAAGCAATAGGAGTACTACGGCCCCCCTTCGCTGCAGCCCCGCCTCAGCTCTACTGAAGTTGGCACTGATCAATGTCGTATGGCTGAAATTGGTCCCCCGAATATCAGCGCCTGTAAAGTCTGCGCCCGAGAGGTCTTTCCCCTCAAACGACTGTCCCCGCAGATTTGCGCCTGCAAAATTGCGTTCACCCTCTTGATAAAGCTGCAGCAGCTCACTTGCTTTCATGAATCACGATTCAATAGGTGGGCAGTGATCACATCGGGCCTGACTTGCTGCCCAACTTAGTGAGCATTCTGAAGGGATGCAACCCCCTAATTTTTCAGCGATTTTCAGCAAAATTACGCACCATACGCACAAACCTCAGCGATAAACTCTCTTTTACTTGCGTTTGACACTGAGGTAATCAGCCGCATAAGCAGAGTTCATCAATTCTCAGGCATTACTGCTTCTTTGCCCGCATTCCGACAGGTATGATGTTGGGAGTATCTTAAAAAAGTATTAACCCCGTGGAAGATCTCGTTCGTGGCCTCGAAGAATTCAAGCAGCGCTACGTATCTAAACATCATGCTCTCTTTGAAGAACTCGCCCACGGCCAAAAGCCACGTGTGCTATTCATTACCTGTGCTGATTCACGGGTTTCTCCGAATCTGTTAACCCAAACTGACCTGGGTGAGCTATTCGTGATTCGCAACGCCGGTAACATCATTCCACCCTTCGGTGCAGCCAATGGCGGAGAAGGCGCAACCCTCGAATATGCCATCAGCGCCCTCGGTATTGAGCAGGTCATCATCTGTGGTCATTCCCACTGTGGAGCAATGAAAGGGCTACTCAAGCTCAACAAGCTCCAGGAAGGAATGCCCCTAGTTTATGACTGGCTTAAACATGCTGAATCAACGCGGCGGATGGTGGTCGATAACTATCCCGAAGCCAAAGGTGAAGAGTTAGTCGAGATTCTAGTTGCCGAGAACGTCTTAATTCAAATTGACAATCTCAAAACCTATCCGGTGGTGCGCTCGCGGCTGCAGCAGGGCAAACTGCAAATCTATGCTTGGGTTTACCACATTGAGACAGGCGAAGTCTTAGCCTACGACGCTGAGACCCATACCTATTTGCCACCCCAAAGCCTGTTATCAGACTCTCTGCCCACTCGGCCACAGACTGAACATCCCAGATATAGTCGAACCCATGCGCCCCCAGTTGCCTGTGAGATTCCGGCTGGACGACTGCAGCAAGGGGAATCCAGCGCTCATCCAGCGCAACAGCCTGTGCCCTATCGCTTTGGGGTGCCTTCTTGATCTGAGATGCGTTCGTCTGACTATACAGAGCGGCTATACCAGCTGATGCAGCAGGTGAACCTCACCAGCTTTTCGGCCCTCTATCAATCAACGGGACTGCCTCGGAGCCAAATTCGGCGCCTGCGGCAGGGGAAAATACAGACGTTGCCAGTGGCTTCGCTAGTGATGCTTAGTCACG
The DNA here is from genome assembly GCF_003231495.1 of Acaryochloris thomasi RCC1774. Lineage (NCBI taxonomy): Bacteria > Bacillati > Cyanobacteriota > Cyanophyceae > Acaryochloridales > Acaryochloridaceae > Acaryochloris > Acaryochloris thomasi. Next base: position 52,767 of record NZ_PQWO01000012.1, on the reverse strand, counting down.
CGTTAAAAACGCCCCTCTCTCAATTATTGGAGCAATTCACGCCACCAGGTGAACCACGGCCCGTTGGCAGTGAGGTAGGCTCTCCAGAACTGTTATCTCTAAAAACTGAGTATCAGCGTCTGCAACAGAAGCTAGAGCAACAGCAGCAAGACCTAGAGCAGAGCTTTCAGCAAGCTGCGCTGCAAGTTCTGGAACCGTGGCTGCTCTACTGGCCGACTGCCGCCTATAAAGCCAAGCAAGACCCTCAGGCACCTGCTATTAAAATTCTGCCCCTCTTGCGTCCGTTGGAACAGCTTTTGGAAGCCTGGGGCATCAGGCCCATTGGTGCAGTGGGCGAAGAAACTTCCTATGATCCGCAACAGCACCAACCGATGCAGGGCATTATCGAAACGAATGATGTTGTGCAGGTGCGATACGTGGGCTATCGGAGAGGTGACCAGCTTCTCTATAGGGCCAAGGTCAGCCGCATATAGGAGGTTTTTTCTGTATAACTTCGCAATGGCCGTGAACGTCTACGTTTTCTATACGCATAACAAACAAAGCCGTGGGCAATCTAAAAACATCAGACAGCGTACAGACTGTTTGCATCACACAAACTGGGAAACATAGAGACTTTCGTCTTGTTTGTATCATAGGGTTCATCGAATCATTAGTCCGCTGCGACTGCGTAAGCGAGCAGGGACTAATGATTTTTTTTATGGCGCATCGTCCCATTCAGGCGTGAGCTGGCGAAAGTTAAATTGAGAGGCCGCTGGATGGCAGCTCGCGCAGGTGTCAACTGTGACGGGTTCAGAAAACTCGACCCGAGGATGGAGAATTCTGAAGGTTTTGGATTGTCGAAACCGGAAGGGAATCTGGTCGTCAGGAGATTGGGGACGGGAATAAGCCTGCAAATATTTCCAGGTCAATCCCAGTTCGGGGTTAATGAGACGAGGTAGCGTAACGCCATAATGATTTTGATCGACGAGTAGCTGCTGCCAAGTTTGACTGGGAAAGGTCTCTGCGGGCAAAGCAACATGACAGGAACTGCACTGCTCTAAATAGACTTCTTGAGCGAGCTGCAGACTTTGAGGCACCACATCAACGGTTCCGACTTCTGCTTGGGCGACGAGATTCTGCGCGGCTGCATTTTGAGCTTGCGTTAGCCCCCAGCCTGCTAAGCCGCTCCATAGCATGAGAATTAGCGCTAAAACCCAGACTCGCCGCTGTTGCATGTTGCTTGTTCCTGCTGTGCTGTATCCGTGACGCCTATGATACCTCAGTCGTTCCGCGCCCTCGGACTAAAATTACGGCGCGGTCGGTGGTGGTTGCGATCGCATCTGGGATACACCCCAACAACACCTGTTTCCAAAGATGGGCCTGACTGGCCCCCAACACAATGACATCAGACTGTTCAACGTCTGCAAGCTCGACAATGGCCTCGGCAACGTTGGGGGAGCAGACTTGAATGCCTTTGACGCTTCCTGACAGACGACGGTTGAGGAACTGAGTGTAGCGATCGATGAGACTTTGATGGGGAGAAACCTCCGGCGGCGCGTAGACCTGACACAGCCGAATATCAGTCGTGGGACTATGGGCCGTCAAAGCCGGCAGCAACTGAATCGCCTGCTGAATATTTGGCCCGCTAGAAATGGGAACAAGCCAACGTTGCCACTGTTTCACCACCTGCCCCTGAGGGGCTTTGACCACCAACACATCGCTGACCGCTTTTCTCAAAATAGTTTGGACTGAACGATTGATGACTGGCCCCATGCTGGAGGTGCCCTGCCAGCCCATCAAAACCAGATCAATATGACGCTGTTTTTCGATTTCTAGAATGGTTTGGGCAACGTCATGAGCGACTCGAATCTGGGTATGGACTGAGATTTGCGCTCGCTTACCATAGCGAACCGCACGACGCAGCAATCGCTGACTTTGCGCCGTCCGCACTGGAGTCTCTGAGGGTGGGCAGTTGCGCGGTACCACCACAATCTGGACGCACTCTAGTTCATAGTCTCGATCTCGGGCAATTGCGATCGCAAGTCTCAACAGCAAATCCACCGTCTCGGGATTCGAGAGCGCCACCAGCAAACGCCCCCGTCCTGTTGCTGGTCCTCGGGTTCTATAGACCTGATAGGATGGCTGCCCAGAGTTCCCTTGGTGGTATTGCTCGCCCGTAATCTGCTCCGATTCAGCCCGAATGATATCGGCCCGCGTGATGATGCCCACCAGCTTGCGCCCTTCAGTTACGGGCAGACGACTAATATTGGAGCGGTTTAGCCAATAGAGAACTTCGTTCAAGGTCGCCTTCGGATGCACCACAATCGGGTGAGGCGTCATCACTTCCTGAATCGTTGCGGTGGCGCTAAGATTTTGCTGCTGCCCAAGGTTGAGATCGGTGCGGGTAACAATCCCCTGCAGTCCCTTCTCTGAAACCACCGGGAAGCCTCGGTGATGGGAGCTAGCGAACAGCTTCAGAGCTTGATCTAGAGGTAAATTGTGGGGCAACGTTTCGACCCGTCGCTCCATGATGTCTGCTGCCGTTAGGCTATCGAGCATGCTGCGCGATCCCGCAGACAGATCGGCCTGGAGTTGAATCCCCTGCCGTTCTAGCAACAGGTCATAAACAGAGCCTTGACTGATTGCTTCTGCAGCGAGGTTTGCCACGACAGAGCTAATCATCAGAGGTAGCACCAGATTGAAGTCGGTGGTGATCTCAAAAATGATCACAATGCCGGTCACAGGGACTCGACTCACGGCCCCAAAGAATGCTCCCATACCCACCAGGGCATAGGTCGTGGTGACCTCTGTTCCAAAGAGACCTGCGTGACTAAGGCCCACGAGGTGTCCTAGGGCTGCCCCTAAAATGAGACTCGGGGCGAACAGTCCGCCCGGTGCGCCGGAGCCATAGGCCACCAGTGTTAACGCGAACTGAACGATAAATGCGATCGCAGTCATCTGCCAGCCTAAAGTCCCGTCGCCCAGCAGTCCTCGCAGTCCGGCGTTATCCTGAAATATCGTGGGGAGCAGGCTAATCACCAGACCACAAAAGCAGCCCGCCAGCCCGATTCGCAGAGGCAGGTCCAAGCGCGAAATCCGCCGGTTGAAGTTCATGCTTGCCATCAGGCTGCGATTGAAGAACGCGCCCAGCACGCCAGCCAACACGCCCAAAATAATATAAAAAGGAATCTCAGGGACCGAGAAAGTAGTGTCAGAGACGACCTGCTCCAGGTTAAGGAACCAGCTCTGTCCCCCCAGCACCCGAGCGACAACCGCACCAATAAACGAAGATAGAATTGCAGTGCCTAACGTTAGGCCTGACAGATCGTGGAGCAGCTCTTCTACGATAAACAGTACGCCCGCGATCGGGGCATTAAAGCCCGCTGCTAAGCCGGCCCCAGCTCCGGCTGCGATCATCTGACGTCGATGGTCTGGGGCGGTGGGGAACCAATAGCTCAGTTGGCTCGCTAAGGCCGCCCCAATCTGTACCGTCGGACCTTGGCGACCCAGACTAAGACCTGCGCCTAAGGTGGCAATCCCGCTGACGAGCTTGACGAAGGCCACCTGTAAATCAAGCGCCACCGGGAACTGAGCCAGTGCCGCTTTCACCTGAGGGATGCCGCTACCGGCAGCGTCAGAGGCAAAGTTTTTGATCAGCCAGCCTGCAAGCAATCCGCCGACTAGACCGATGAGAGGCAAAGCAATAGGGGCTGGGAACTCAGCCGCCAGACGGATGCGCCAGCCACCGAGCCAGCCAATCCCGTCCTGTAGAATGACGGCGGCGAGGCCCGAAACCAATCCAATAATGCAAGCTTCAAGGATGGCAAAGCGCTTGGGATCAATCTGAGACCGGAATCGCTCTGCTGTTGGCAACCGCCACATATGAAGCTGCTCGTTGGTGTGTCCTACCTTCCATTAAAGAGCTATTTAGCCACTTATCAGGAAAGCATTCTGTCGATTACCGACTGCGGAGAAAAAGATCAAAAGACAATCTCGAAAATACTCGGATACGACTTCTAAAGCTTGAATAGTATTTTTGTACTGTATACTCATATAGTATCAATTTCTCTCCTCAGCGTTGATACCGATGTTACTGGTATCACAGAGTCTCGCGACTGAGTATTCATGGAGGCAAGATGCTAACTCTCTATCAATTTGAACCTGCTTGGGGGCTGCCCAACGCAAGTCCCTTTTGTATGAAGCTAGAAACCTATCTGCGGATGACTGGCATTGAGTACAAGAGCGATACCAGTGCCGATGTGCGAAAAGCTCCTAAAGGGAAGCTCCCTTACATTGAAGATAATGGCCAGATTATTGCTGACTCTAATCTGATACTTGAGTACTTGAAGACAACCTATGGTGATCGGGTTGATGAACATTTAAGTGCTGCTGAGGTTGCGATCGCACTTGCCATGCGCCGCCTCATCGAAGAAAACCTCTACTGGGCTTTAGTGTATAGTCGCTGGATTGACGAAGAGAACTGGCTGAAAACGAAGGCGGTCTATTTTTCTGGCCTGCCTCCAATCATCAAACTACTTGTGCCTAAAATTGCCCGAAAGAGCGTGATCCAAAATCTCAAAGGCCACGGCATGGGACGACATACAGCCGCTGAAGTTTATCAGATTGGCGCAACCGATCTGCAGGCTCTCTCTGATTTCTTAGCCGAGAAACCTTTCTTCATGGGCGACCAGCCTACGACCCTAGATGCCTCCGCCTATAGCCTGCTGGCAAATATCTTAAATGAAACCCTCACCTCACCGTTGAGAGATAAGGCTGAGAAGTTAGAGAACTTGGCGGCCTACTGTCAGAGAATGCAGGCGAGATATTACGCATAAGCTCAGGAAGGCACAAGACCGCTGTAGCCTCCGCTAAATATGAAGACCTATGCGCGCTTCCCTTGACGTCGTTAGGTGAGAATCTGCCTAGCAGCTTCAATGCATGACATTAAGCATTTCTCTGGGGAAATTTCTCAATGTGGGCAACACCATATAGCGTGAGCTGCTTATTTCTAAGTCGCAGCTGATCCACACGAAGCTGCATGCCCTCTAAAGAAAACTGGTCTAAATCAAGCAGATTATTCACATGCTGAGTTAGCATCTGGCCTAGCTCTACAGACCCTTGATCACCACGACAGTTAACATCGACAAATTTCAGCCGATGCCGATCTTCAATCACCACGCGAGCTGTGATGTCTATTTCAAAAAGTTGCTCGGCCTGCCCCTTGCGCACCCAACTTTGCATCCTCAGCGACTGATCTTCATCATTAATCGTGATTTGAGTCTGCTCGAACATCAGGGGCTGCCCCTCAAAAGAGAGCTGCTGGAGCTTTTCCTTGAGAAAATCTGTGTTAAATGAGGCCGTCAGATCGTCTTCTGTGAGCGCAATTCGCATTGAAGCTTGTGTCGGCTGCCGGAGTTTGACGTGGCCCCTCAAGATAGAGCCAAAGTCAATGGAGAGCGCCTGTAGATAAAACTCCATCCGGTCAACTCTGAGACCACTGTGCATCAATAGCTCCTGACCTGAGAAGTCAAACCCGTCAACACTGCCCTGCAGCAGCTTTGATACCGGTTCAGCCCTGACTTTAACCTCTAGCTTCTCTGTTTGCTTAAGTAATGAAGCAACGGCGGTTTCAACCACCTTGCTGACAAGCTGATCGCCGCGCTGACGGGGTGCAGTCATAGTAGGCACTGGTAGGTTAGCAATCATAGGTCTATTACTTTTGCTGGTGAGCCTTTAGCCTAGCGTATCCATCCAGAAATGTAACGGAATATTTCGGCAAATTATTAAAAATTATTTAATTTTGTGATAAGAGATGTCAATCAATGCACTTGTATAGTACGAGTGCTAATTGGGTACCGCCCCCCACAAAGGGCCTGTTGACAGAAAGGGGGACCGTAGCCATTGACCTACCTCTACCAGTCCCGTGAGATTTACTAATGCTTGAGGTGGGACGTCAAGAAGCACGCCAATGGCTCTGTGCGGACGACCTCAACACTTAACCATTAACAAGTGGATCACTCACGCTCGCCTTTGTCGGACTCTTTTAGGGAGCGAATGAACTCACGAACAATATCTGTCTTGGTTCGCTTGGCCTTCTTTGCGTACCGATCGAGTATTTTTAACTCGTGCTCTGGAATTCTTATGCACAGTTGATTTTGGGGCATGCGTATAGATATATGCTATACTTCAAATATACCTTAAAAGTGATCGTGCTATGTTGCTCAGGCACTTTAGGGTCGCAGTCAGAAAAACACGTGCTGCATTGATAGAAATCAACGTGACTCAAGCTACGCTTCAACATCACCGCAGATAGCGTTAATTCAATAACACGGCGATCACACTGGCGAAGCTTTTTCAGAAGCAAATATATCGATGGAGCGCAATTGGTTCCTCTGTGAGGCAGGGCCAGCGTCGTTTATCGGAGGGAGTAGCGCTAGGCTGCTCTAGCTTGTAATGTTTACGTCGCAAAAGGTTGATAGTGCACCTTCCACTGCTCGTGAGGTGTATTTGGGGCGCACATTGCCCTCCTTGATTGACGAAGCCTGTGAACATAATCCTAATCCTCAAGCGTTCAACACCTGGACCCGAGGGGGGTGGCAAGCACTCTCGACGGAAGAGTTTCGGACTGCCGTCGAAGAGCTGGCTTTGGGGCTGAGGGAGATGGGTCTATCGCAGGGCGATCGGATTGCTCTGTTGATGCACAGTGACGTTAACTTCTGTCTTGCGGATATGGGCTGTCTGCTGGCCCATTTGGTCAACGTCCCGATTTATATGGGTGAGACGCCTGAAAATATGGTGTTCAGTTTGCAGCACAGTGAAGCAACGGCTCTGGTTGTTTCTAGTGTTGAGGTTCTACAGCAGGTGGCTCCCTGCTTGTGTGAGCTGTCCTATCTCAAATTTATGATCGTGGCTGATGGCTTAGATGATTCGGTTTCGAGTGATCATCTGGTGGCTCTACGGGCATCTCTGCCGGAAGAGATACAGCTTTTTCCATTGGCCGCAGTCCGGGCATGGGGAAGGGAGCAGTTCTCTGAGCAAACAAGGATGGCTCTGCGGGCTGAGATTGCTCCGCAGGACGTGGCGACGATTGTGTATGTTGCAGGCCCCACAGGTCGCTGTCAGGCTTTTAGAAGTCAAGTGCTGCCCGTTTTTCGGATGGTAGCAGCACTGCAGCAGCGGCTGAAGCCCAGTGCGCCCTACGTGTGTGAACGGCCCAAGGGCGTGATGCTTACGCATGAAAATTTAGCGGGTGATGCTCTAGCGGCCTTTAGCGCTATGCCCGGTCTTAATACGGGGCCTGAGGAGAGGGTTTTGTCTTTTTTGCCACTGACTCATGTTTTTGCACGAGTGATGCTGTACGGGCATCTTAGCTACGGCCATAGCGTTTATTTCACGACACCCCAGCGGATTGTCAAGCATCTGCGAGAGGTCAAGCCGACGATTTTATCTACGGTGCCGCGCCTACTAGAAAAGGTTTATCAAAAGATTCAAGAACGCGGTCGCAAAATGCCTCGTTTTAAGCAGGTGATTCTCGAGTGGGCTATTGATTTAGCGCAGCGCTATGAGCTAGGACAGCAGTCCGGCTGGCTGTACTCTCTGAAGCGGAAGCTGGCGGATCAGTTGGTCTATCGCCAGTGGCGAGAGGGGTTTGGCGGCCGTTTGAAGTATTTGCTCTGTGGGGGAGCTGCACTCAAAGCAGAGTTAGCCACGGTCTTCTCTGCTGCGGGGATTCCGGTGTTGCAGGGCTACGGTCTCACTCAGACCAGTGCAGTTCTTTGCGTCAATCGGGGGGCGTTGAATCAGGTCGGGACTGTGGGGGTTCCGATTGCGGGGGTTGAAGTTGAGATCGCATCTGATGGCGAAATTTTGGCCCGCTCGCCCTACACCATGAAGGGCTACTACAAAAATCCAGTGGAAACCCAGAATGCCATTGAGCCCAACGGCTGGTTCCATACCGGCGACTACGGAGAATTGACGGACGAAGGCTTTTTAAAAATTACCGGCCACAAGAAAAGCCTATTTAAGCTGTCCATCGGCAAATATGTCGCTCCTGAATGGATTGAGCGGCACTTGATGCAGTCACCACTGGTTGAGCGAGCCGTTGCCGTTGGTAATCAGCGGCCCTACTGCGCCTTACTGATCTTTCCGAGGCTGGGTAAGATTCATAAATTGGCTCGAGAGCTTGGCCTTTGGCTTCATCTTGAGGCGTTGTTAGAACATCCTCAGGTGATTGCCGAGTATCAGACCTTGGTTGACGCGGCAAATCAAACGCTGCCGTCATGGTCAACGGCAAAAAAATTTCGATTGATCAATGCTTCCCTCACCGTCGCCAATGGCTTGCTGACGTCTACACGGCAAATCAATCGAGAGGCTTTCTGTGCCGCTTTCGCGGCAGACATTGAGGCGATGTATGCTACGGCTCCTCAGGTGGTGGTGAAGCCCGAGCCAGCTTTGCCAGCCGATTCCCTATCCCCGACGCTTACGCTGGAAACCTCCTAGAAGCGTTTTATTTCCAACTATTTATAAGAAAGAGGTTTGAAGTCATGTTTAAACCGTTCCGCACCGCCGCAGTTCTGGGCGCAGGTGTCATGGGCACCCAGATTGCCGCCCATCTTGCCAACGCAGGTCTGATTGTTTACTTGCTGGATTTACCTGCTGCTGGCGATCGCAAAAATGCCCTTGTGGAAGCTGCCTTCAAAAAAGGGCTCAAGCAAAAGCCGCCGATTTTCTTTACAGAAAAAACATCTCGTCGCGTCATTCTCGGGAATTTTGAAGAAGACTGGCATCGACTCGCCAGCGTGGACTGGGTGGTTGAAGCAGTGATTGAAAAGCTAGACGTTAAGCAACAGCTCATGGCCCGCCTTGATGGTTTCATCCGTGAGGACGCGGTGGTGTCTACTAACACCAGTGGTTTACCCATTCACGCCATTGCTGAGGGGCGTTCAAAATCCTTTCAGCAGCGCTTTTTGGGGACGCATTTCTTCAATCCGCCACGTTATCTAAAGCTGCTAGAGCTGATTCCTACATCTACAACTGATCCAGAGATTGTGAAGCGGCTGGAGTGGTTTGGTCGCCTCCATTTGGGCAAAGGGGTGGTGATTGCTAAAGATACCCCCAACTTTATTGGCAATCGGATTGGCCTGTTTGTGAGTCTGCTGGGAATTCGAGCACTGACTGATCAGGGATACACCATCGAAGAAATTGATATTCTCACCGGCACACTCGTAGGCCGTCCTAAGTCAGCAACTTTGCGGACAGCAGATTTAGTGGGTCTCGATACGTTGACCTACGTCGCCGAGAATCTGTATCCGATGATTCCTGACGATGAAAGCCGCGATGTGTTTTTAGTGCCTCAGACTTTGAGGCAAATGGTGGAAGCCAGTTATCTGGGGGCCAAAACGGGTGAGGGGTTTTATAAAAAAGTAGGCGGCAAAATCTTGTCGCTGGATATTCAGACCTTTAACTACCGAAAAGCTCGGCCCATAGATCTGGGGGGCTTGGATGCGATCGCAAAAATCAAATCTCTACCGGAACGCCTCCAGGCTCTCTACAAAGACACAGGGCGAGCAGGAACTTTCTTCAGGCAAACAACCCTAAAGATTCTTAGCTACAGCGCTCACCGCATTCCTGAAATTGCTGACAGCCCTAGTGAGATTGATCGCGCCATGCGATGGGGATTTGGCTGGCGGCTCGGTCCCTTTGAGATGTGGGATGTGTTGGGGTTTGAAACTGTCATCAAGGATATGCAGGCATCGGGCATTGCCGTCCCGAGCTGGGTTGAGCAGATGCAGTGGGCCGGTGCCCATAGCTTCTATCAAGAGATTGGCCGCGAGGAAGAGGATCTCACCCAATCCCCCCATCCTCTCCACTTTGTGTATCAACCTCAGCGCGGCTATGGACCAATAGAAACGCCACGCGACGAATTCACCTTGGCCCCCTTCAAGGTCGACCCTACTCGAACGCTGTGGCAAAATTCCGAGGCCGCTCTGCTGGATATAGGCGATGGTGTGGTCTTGTTTGAGTTTCGCTCAAAGGGGAATACTCTCAGCCGGGTGGTCGTTGATGGGTTCTCTGAAGCACTCGATCTGATTGAAGAGGGCGATTATTGCGGTCTGGTGATTGGCAACGACGGTGAGCATTTCTCGGCTGGGGCCAACCTCGCCGATATGGTGAAGTTCTCACATCAAGATCGGGTCAATGTGTTTGCCGACTGTGAGCATGGTGCGATCGCAAAGCTCTTAGATCGCTTCCAAGCCCTGATGCTGCGGCTTCATTACTTCCCACAACCCATTGTGGCAGCCATTCGCGGGCGTGTTCTGGGCGGTGGCTGTGAACTTGTAATGGCCTGCCCTCATGTCGTAGCTGCTGCTGAAACCTACATTGGCTTGGTTGAGCTGAGCGTCGGCCTAGTTCCGGGTGCTGGGGGCATTATGACGATGGCAACCTGGGCAGCGGAACATGCGGCCACGGATGACCCCAGCGATATTCAGCCGTTCTTGAAGCGAGCCTTTGAGACTATCGGCACAGCCAAGGTCTCGGGCAGTGCCTATGAAGCCCAGGAGTGGGGATATCTGCCCCCAACTGCAGAGATTGTGATGAATAGCGACCGTCGTCTTTATGTCGCGAAGGAAGAAGTCTTGCGCCTTGACCATGAAGGTTATGCGCCGCCGCCGAAGCGGAATGCAATCAAGGTACTGGGAAAACCGGCCCGCGCTTTGTTTGAGACGGCAGCGTATCTGATGCAAAAGGGGGGCTACATCTCTGAATACGATCGCTTCCTTGCGAACCGTTTGGCCTATGTAATTACGGGGGGAGACCTGTCTGCACCATCGATGGTATCAGATGACTATCTGTTGGGTTTAGAACGGGAGATGTTCTTGCCTTTATTTGGTCAGAAGAAAACGCAAGAGCGAATCATGCATACGTTGAGAACGAAGAAGCCACTGAGGAATTAGTCGGGTGAGGGAGATAACTCTCCTCTGCATCTTCCTCACCTTTTCTACCTCGTATATAGATGATGACTGGACAAGGGGACGATTATGAATAACGCATATATTATCAGCAGCGTCCGTACTGCCGTCGGCAAAGCTCCTCGCGGTACGCTACGAAATAGTCGCCCGGACGATCTGGGAGCGGCTGTGGTGAAAGGGGCACTCCAACGGGTTCCTCAGCTAGAGCACGATCGCATTGATGATCTGATCTTTGGTTGTGCCTTCCCAGAGGCGGAACAGGGATTCAACTTGGGTCGCGTGATCGCAATGCGGGCTGGACTTCCTCACTCAGTGGCTGGGTGTACGGTCAACCGTTTTTGTTCATCTGGCTTGCAAACAATCGCAATGGCAACACAGGCCATCAGCGCGGGACATGCGGATGTAATGGTTGCTGGGGGGGCCGAGTCCATGAGCCTGATTCCGATGGGGGGGCATGATTTAGCGCCCAATCCAGAACTGCTATCTGAGGCCCCGGAAGCTTATCTCTCGATGGGGATTACGGCGGAGAATGTTGCCGAGGCGTTTAGTATTTCGCGGGCGGATCAGGATGCCTTCGGGTTGCGATCGCATCAAAAAGCTCTAGCTGCAATTCGAAAGGGCCGGTTCAAGGATGAAATCGTTCCCTTCCTTGTACAAACAACGTTGTATAAAAATGGCGAAACCCAGTCAACAGAAACACTATTCGAGATTGACGAAGGTCCACGAGCTGACACTAGCTTAGAAGCCCTAGCCCAACTCAAGCCTGTTTTCAAGGTCGATGGCACAGTGACAGCAGGAACCTCTTCCCAAATGTCAGATGGAGCTGCAGCCACAGTGGTTATGAGTGAACGCATCGTGCAGGAGCTGGGTATTCAACCGATGGGACAGCTAATTGGCTTTGCCGTTGCTGGCGTTGCACCCGAAATGATGGGAATTGGCCCGGTGGAGGCAGTACCTAAAGTTCTGAAGCAAGTGGGTCTATCGCTCAGCGATATAGGTCTGATTGAACTCAATGAAGCCTTTGCTTCGCAGTCCCTGGCGGTGATTCGTAAGTTGGGGCTGGACGAAAAGCTTGTGAACGTCAATGGAGGTGTGATCGCACTTGGACATCCGTTGGGGTGTACGGGGGCGAAGTTGACCGCGACGTTACTGCATGAAATGAAGCGGCGCGGCATTCGCTATGGTCTCGTGACCATGTGCGTTGGTGGCGGCATGGGTGCTGCAGGAGTATTTGAGAACTTGATGCTTTAGCGTTTTCCCTCGACCTTTTTCGTTGTTTCTATTTCCTCAGTCAATTACTTTAGGAGACCTCCTCATGATGCTCCTGATCACTTTTTCGACCTTGCTTGTAGCATTCATTTTGCTTGGGTATATCGGCGTTCCCCTCTGGATCTGGGCACTTTATGGTGCTGCTGTTTTAGGCGCACTCAACGCGCCGGTCTGGCTTTGGACTGTCTTCGTGACTTTAGTAATGGTGATGAATATTCCACTGCTCCGTTGCAGGCTGGTTACATCTCCCATTATGAAATTGATCCATGACTGGAAGCTTTTTCCTAAGATTTCAGAGACGGAACGAGCGGCTATTGAAGCCGGAAATGTTTGGGTTGATGGTGAGTTCTTTACGGGCAAGCCTGACTTCCAGCGTATTCTCAGTGAACCCTATCCACAACTCACGCCAGAGATCCAAGCCTTCTTAGACGGTCCCGTTGAGCAGGTCTGCCGCATGGCAAGTGATTGGGAAATCTACCAGCGCCAGGATCTCCCTCCCGAAGTTTGGGAATACCTTAAGCAAGAACGTTTCTTTGGCATGATGATTCCCGAAAAACATGGCGGTCTTGGCTTCTCTAATCTGGCTTACAGCGCTGTGATGGCAAAACTTGCCTCGCGCTCCTTCACCCATGTCGCCACAGTGGGCGTTACTAATTCATTGGGGCCTGCTAAGCTACTGCTGCGCTACGGGACTGAAGAACAGAAAGATAACTATTTACCCCGCTTAGCATCTGGAGAAGAGGTCCCCTGCTTTGCCCTGACGGAACCCCAAGCCGGATCAGATGCTGCCAGCATTACCTCTAGTGGTGTGGTATTTAAGGGCGAAGATGACCAGCTTTATATCCGTTTGAACTGGCAGAAGCGGTATATAACTTTAGGTGCGATCGCAACTCTCCTAGGCTTGGCCTTCCAGCTCCACGATCCTGATAATCTCCTCGGCAAAGGTAAACACCCCGGCATCACCTGCGCCTTGATTTCTACAGAAACACCGGGCGTCATTCAAAATCGTCGCCACGATCCAATGGGCGTCCCGTTCTACAACTCGCCCCTAGAAGGTCATGACGTGATCATCCCTGTTGAGCAAATCATCGGTGGCGTTGAGCAAGCCGGTCAAGGCTGGAAGATGTTGATGCAGTCCCTAGCGGCGGGTCGGGGGATTAGCTTCCCGGCTACCTGTACGGGTGTGACAAAACTGGTCGCTCGGATTGCTGGTGCTCATGCTGTTGTGCGTAAACAGTTTGGGCTATCCATCGGTCGCTTTGAAGGGGTTGAAGAACCGCTCGCTCGCATTGGGGGATTAACGTATATTGTTGACGCCGCAAGATTGTATACCTGTGGCGCGGTGGATCAAGGGGAGCAACCTGCGGTTGTCAGTGCGATCGCAAAGTCTCAAACCACTGACCTCGCTCGAACAGTCGTCATCGACGGCATGGATATCTTGGGCGGCTCGGGTATCTGTCGCGGTCCTCGGAATCTGCTGGCGAATATTTATACAGCGATGCCCATTGCAATCACGGTAGAGGGGGCGAATATATTGACGCGATCGCTAATGATTTTCGGTCAGGGAGCCATTCGCAGCCATCCCTATATCTACGAGGAGATTTCGGCACTGGAGCGATCGGACGTGGCCGCCTTTGATCAGGCCTTTTGGTCCCACCTGGGTCTGATGATTCGCAGCGGGATTCGAGCTGGATTGCTAAGTCTGACTCAGGGGCGGTTGGTGCATTCTCCGGTTCAAGATGAAACTGCGATTTACTATCGCAAGCTGGCTTGGGCTTCAGCGACGTTTGCCAATCTCAGCGATCTAGCCATGCTTTCGTTAGGCGGTTCCCTGAAGCGGCGGGAAACGTTGACGGGGCGCTTTGCCGATATACTCTCTTGGATGTATCTGGGGTCAGCGACACTGCGGCGGTTTGAAGCGGAGGGACGCCAGGTAGAGGATTTACCGTTAGTCCACTGGTCGATGCAGTATGCCTTGGCTCAAATCCAGGAGGCGGTTGAAGGAATTGTCAGTAATCTATCGCTGCTGTTGGGTGGCTTAGTGCTGAGCTGGTGGCAATTGAATCCGATAGGGACATTGCCGTCGGATCAGTTGGGGCATCAGGTGGCTCAGATCTTGCAAACGCCGGGAGAGGGACGCGATCGCCTCACTGCCAATATTCACATCCCCAACCATCCTGAGGAACCATTGGGGCGGCTGGAGCAAGCACTGCGCTTATCGGTTCAGGCGGAACCTGTTGCGAAAGCTGTTAAAAGTGCAATCAAGTTAGGGAAGCTGCCCAAAGCGAAACCGGCTCAACTGATCAATGCAGCCTTAGAGGCAGGTCTCATTAGTGAGACGGATGCCGCCCTGATTCAAGAAGCAGAAACACTACGCACCGATATGATCCAAGTTGATTCATTTACGCTGGAGGAGTATCAACAGCGATACAAAAATCGTAAGACTCCTGTGTTTTCAAATGCTATCTAAGCATTCTGAACATTGGTGATTAGCCATGATACCCAGACCTACTTTGGTCGCTATCATTTTTGTGGCCTGTAACTAGTAACGTTATGGGTTACAATTCATGAATGATAGCCAGCTTCAAGCACCGAGGGCTAAAGCAGTTTTTCGAGTCAGGAACCACCCGAGGGATTCAGGCAAAGCACGTTAAGCGAATTCGGATGATTTTGGCTCGTCTAAATGCTGCAACCTCCCCACAAGACATGAATTTACCCGGCCTCGTTCTCCACGAGCTAGTGGGTCAACGGAAAGGTACCTGGTCGGTTAGAGTCTCTGGAAATTGGCGAATTACATTTACTTTCGATGGCGTTGATGCCTGTGATGTCAATCTTGAGGATTACCACTGATGAAAATGCATAATCCCCCACATCCTGGAGAAGTACTTAAGGAGCTTTGTATCGAGCCCCTCAATCTAACCGTGACTGAAACGGCTGAAGCGCTGGGAGTCAGCCGTAAGACCCTATCTGCAATTCTGAACGGTAGAGCAGGGATTAGTCCTGAAATGGCGATTCGATTGGGCAAGGCTTTTGATACTTCTGCAGAAAGTTGGCTGAACCAACAAATGCAGTATGACCTCTGGCAAGCTGAACAAGCGGTTGGCAGTATCGAAGTTAAACGCTTATCGGTTGCCTAGTCTAATTCAGAGCTTGGATGTTCAATTAATAGTAAATTTGATGAAGAGATTCGTCGGCAAAGACTGAAACGTATTCAAAAATCTTTAAGTCTTACTAACGAGCAATCACTCAGTCCCTGACTAGCGGCTACATGTCGTGGAACGGTAAGCATACTTACGATGCGATTAATAGGCTTTATGAGATATGGCTCACTCGAACCTAACTTCTCTAGATAAGCAGCAGCTTACTACTCTGCGATGGGAGCTTAAGGGCACTCCTGCAGTTCACGCAATCTATCAGGAACTTAAAACCCGATCTCCCGAAGTGACAGTCAAAATCTCGGACCCAGATTGGGAAAATAAGGCTGATAAGGCACTGAAGCAGGCATTAGGTATAGCACAATGCTTAAGAAAAGAGCGTAGTGTTGCCTGACCAAACTGCCGAACAGGCTCTGCGTTTATCAGTCGTTAACTTGATAATGTCCGCATTTTGGAGTTATACGGTAGTTGGCGGATAATACCCCTCCAGCCGGATTTATCAGGCATCATCCGTATAATTAATAGTTAGATTTTGATAAGTTGATTTGGGAGTATTATGTGTCAGACGCATTTAATTTAACAGGACTTTTTCCGCTATTTACTGAAGCAATAGAGAGAGAAGAGAAGACCCTCGCCTTTGAAGTTGAAAATGGGAAAGGACGATTTCTGCTCTTGATGTTTTTTGATGATGAAGACACCGAAACATATGATCAACTTTTTGTGTATTTGCGCAATACCAGATACATGCTGAACTTGAAATTATATGGCAATCATATGCACAAAAAGTTCGATGTGTATATAAAGCCTTGGCAAGAAAATAAAATTAAAGAAGAACTTGGGATTACCGGCAATCCTTCAATGTCAAGATTTGAATTGCAAAAATTTTTGAATGATTTAAATTCTTCCTTTCCCACGTCGCTTTCATTAAAGGAAAAGATTGTGAATTTAAGAAGAAATTGGCAGGAGATTAGACCCAGTCTCCCTGATAAAGTTGTATTAGACGAGGATAAAACAGTCTTGATTGGTGAGAAAAGAGTTTCTAACGGAAAGCCACGCGAAAAAACACTCAGAAAGTTATATATTCACACTGAAGGGAATCCTGATGATATTGCTAGGCTTATCAGGTATTTGAAAGCTGCTAATATGACGGTTGCTTGGACAACTGAAGATAGTGGAAGAAGATCAGCAGACATTAGGGACTTTATCAATAGAGTGGCTGAATAGACGCTGTGGCTGTGCAGAATGATTTTCGTAATATACAGATCGGGTCAATCACTTACAATTCTATGATTTACTCGTTTTTTGCATTTCTAACCAAGAATGCAAGGAACGTTCGAATCACGCTACTCGCTGGGCGTTTTAAATTTTCGCTCACGCCCCTGATTTTAATTCGTTAGCTTTTCTTGCGGTGGCACTGTTTAAACTTTTTGCCGCTTTTACACCAACAGGGTTCATTCTTTTTCGGTTGGAAGGGTGGCAACATATCTCCATTGGTGTAAAACCATTTACCTTCTTCTTTGATAAAGCGCGATCGCTCATGGAGTTGGGCCGCAGATTCCCCTTCTTGGTACACCGCGACGAACTCAACAACACCGGCTTCATCTTCGGGTTGTCCAGCTTCGGTGGCGAGTACAGTTAAACCCAGCCAAGCCACATTATTGGCAGTAGCAGAGATCAATTGTCGGCTATTGGGTTGGCGTCGGCTGGGATGTTCGGTATTGAATAAGTAATCGATATTTTTGAGACAATAGGCAGAGTAGCGCGATCGCATCAGTTTCTCCGCAGTGGGGGCAGGAAACGGTCCTTGTATATACACACCACAGCACTGGGTCAATAACTTTTGACTGCCACAGGGGCAAGGTATCGAGGCGTTGCGATCGCCAGAAATAGGCATGGTTAAATTTCGACAGATAACGCTAGATTTTCAATCTCCTAGGATGTGTTAGGCCAAAGCCATAACGCACCATCATTCATCATAGAAGCCATTTGCTTACGAACCTCTCAGTGCCTAGCGCTTGAACGGATGCTTCGGGAGTAAGACTATCAACTGATATGACAGATAGGGGCACGTCGTTCAACTTCACCGTTCTGCAACAATACAATCTCTGCGTATCCGCACGATTTTGATGCTTTCGGTTCGCTGGAGACCGCTATCCTATGCAAGAATCACTCTCCATTCAACAAGCCAGAAAGCTGGTTCTGCTATCACAGAGGCTGCCGCCGAGGAATCAAGCCGGTCATGCATCTGCAGCGACACTATCGGCGATTGAACACCTTGGCTATATCCAGATCGATACCATCTCCGTCGTTCAGCGTGCCCATCACCACACCCTATGGAATCGCAATCCTCGTTATAAGGCGTCTCAGCTCGAGCAGTTGCTTGCCGACAAACAGGTTTTTGAATACTGGTCTCATGCGGCTGCCTACCTACCCTTTCGTGACTACCGGTTCAGCCTGCCTCGCAAACGTGCTTTTGCAACTGGTAAGCAGAGTCACTGGTATGAGCGCGATGAGCAGATGTTGAAATGGGTGCTGAAGCGCATTGCCACCGAAGGCCCTTTAATGGCCAAAGATTTTGAGCATACCGGTAAAAAGATCGGTGAATGGAAAACCAAACCAGCCAAACGCGCCCTGGAATATCTGTTTATGCAGGGGGATCTGATGGTGCCGTGCCGTGTCAACTTTCACAAGGTTTATGATCTCACCGAGCGGGTACTGCCAGAAGGTACCGACACCACCATGCCTGAGCCAGAGGAATACGCCCGATTTCTGATTACGCGATATTTGTACGCCAATGGCTTGGGTCAGTCTGCCGAAATAGCCTATTTGCTGAAGGACACAAAGCCGCTTGTTTCTGCGACCTTGGAGGACATGGTTTCTACCGGAGAGCTGCTACTGGTTTGTGTCGCTGGCACGCTCTACCATGTGTTGCCAGCCTCACTGGAGCTGCTCAGTAAACCGTTGGCCCGCAGCAAACTCAAAATACTCTCGCCATTCGACAATCTTGTCATTCAGCGCCAGCGTATGAAGGCGCTGTTTGGATTTGACTATCTAATTGAGTGTTATGTCCCTAAGTCCAAACGCCAATATGGCTACTTCTCTCTACCCATTCTTTGGGATGGAAGGCTGGTCGCTCGAATGGACTGTAAAAATGAGAGGAACGAGTCACTACTGCATATTCATCATCTCGCATTGGAACCCACGGTCTTGAGAACTGATGCGTTGTTCCTTGCCTTGCGAAAGGAATTAGAATCATTCCTGCAATTCAATCACTGCAACAAGCTCAGGCTGCACAAAACCTCCCCAGCAAAAGTTCAACCGGAGTTGCAGACTCTGATCAATGATTTAACGAGATGAAGCCATGCGGATTCAAGAAGCAAAGACGTATCGCAACAGCACCACTCTAAATGGACTCTTTCACCTTTAATGAATACCGACAGAGAAACACGGCATAAACCACTGTTAACAGAGAGCTTTCCTCAACGCGAACGGTAGCCCTAAGCTAAAGGTACGCCGCCAGCTTGTGCGGCTTGCCCCATCATCTCAACGGCCAATGTATTTACTGCTGGTGGAGTCTGCCGCCCAAACCCTTCGTGAACCGATTGCCACGTTCGTGCTGCTGCTAGCCATTGTTCTAGTGACGCCGCCAATCTTTGAGCGATTGAAGCTCCCCGGCTTGGTCGGGTTATTAGTGGCAGGGGTGATTTTCGGCAGTCTGGGCTGGCTCAAGTCTGACAGTGAGACGATGAAGCTCTTGTCTGAGATGGGCAAAATTTACCTCATGTTTGTGGCGGGGCTCGAAATTGATTTAGAGCAGTTTCAGAGAACGCGCAATCGCTCTCTCAGTTTTGGGCTGCTGACCTTCGCAATTCCCATGGTGGGCGGCATTGCCGTGGGACTGCTGTTCAACTTCGGTTGGCTAGCTGCCGTTTTGATTGGTTCTTTGCTCGCCTCGCATACGCTGCTGGCCTATCCCATTATCCAGCGGCTCGGCGTCATGGCAGATGAGGCGGTCACGATTACCGTCGGAGCAACCATTTTCACTGACATCGGTGCCCTCTTGGTTTTGGCGATCTGTTTGGGTGTTAATCAAGGGGACTTTACTCTCCTCAAGCTTGTGATCATGCTGGGATCTCTGACGGCCTATACCCTTGCGGTGCTCGTGGGTCTCCGGCGGTTTGGGCATTTCTTTTTTCGCAAGACGGGCCAAGATGAAGGCAACCAGTTCCTATTTGTGCTGCTTGCAGTTTTTCTCTGTGCGGTGGTGGCACAACTCATTGGGGTCGAAAATATCATTGGCGCTTTCCTGGCCGGACTGGCGATCAACAGCGTGATCGGAGATGGCCCCGTCAAAGAAAAGACAGAGTTCTTAGGCAGCGTGCTGTTTATTCCCATGTTTTTTATCAACATGGGGCTGCTTTTAGATCTCGAAGCTTTCGGTGGCATCTTCGCCTCTATCCAGCTACCGCTCGTGGTGGTGGGGGCTTTGCTGCTGACCAAGATGCTGGCGTCCCTCGGCACCAAACTGCTCTTTGGCTATAGCTGGCCCCAATTCTGGATGATGTGGTCGCTGTCAATCCCTCAGGTGGCGGCGACGCTGGCAGCAGCGCTGGTGGGCTATGAAGCCAACATTATTGATATTCAGATGTTCAACAGCGTCATCTTGCTGATGCTAGTGACATCGATTCTGGGACCGCTGGTGACCACTCGATTTGCTCGCCAGCTCGCGGCCCAGACGAGCTTGACCCAGGATCTTTCCTTTGATTGGCTCCCTCTCCCTAGCCATGCTTCTGAGTCTTTTACGGTGGTGGTGCCCGTCTATAACCCCAGAACAGAGCAGTCTTTAATTGAGCTAGCTGCACTCATGGCGAGCTACGAAAAAGGTCGAGTTGTGCCCTTAGCGATCGCCCTGGCTCAGTCCAATATGGATGCGCCACAGCTAGAGCGATCCATGCTTCACTGTCGTCGGCGACTGCAGGCAGCAGAGGCGATCAGTCAGTCTTTTGATGTACCGCTGGTTCCGCGGCTGCGTCTTGACCATCATGTCGCTCAGGCCATTAGCTATGTCGGCTGGGAAGAAGAGGCAAAGGTGATTGTGTTGGGTATGGGGCAATCATCACGGTTAGGGGCCCGCTTGTTGGGCTCTGTTCAGGATGATGTAATGCGAATGGCGCACTGTTTGGTAGTGGTGGCACGGTTGCTCACTTCCCCTGTGCAGTTCAAAACAATTCTGCTGCCAATTGAAAATCCCAGCCCAGATATGTTGAGAGTTTTGCGCTTAGCCCAGGTCCTGGCGGTGGCGAATCACTGTCAGGTTACGATGCTGCACGTTTGCAGCCCTCGCGCTTCTGAGATCCACCGCACCCGCATTCAAAAACAGCTGGAGACTTTAGCGGCGCGGTTACCGACTGCCGGGGGTGAACTGCAGATTCAAGTGATTGTAGAAGATGCATCGATGGCTGTAATTGCTCGGGTTGCAGAGGATTATGATTTAGTGATGTTGCGATCGCAACGTCAATTCAGCAACGGTTTTCGCATGGGAACCAGCACCCGAACGCTTTTAGAGCAGCTCTCTGGCTCTGTGATTCTAGTGAACGAACCCTACCCCCAGCGCCGTGGATAAAGTCCTGTGGCGATTTTATCCTTTCTGAAAATCCTGTTAGGGTGGGGGTTGCCTGATATGAGTGCGTCAAGGCTGCCGTTAAGAGATTTCTACTGATTAATGCCTGAACAAGTGCTGAAGAGGCTTGCCAATATTTGGGTCCGCAGCTTTCATTCCCCTTTGAGAACTCTGGTCGCGACACTGGGCACGGTGGGGCTAGGCACTTGTTTGCTCGTTCTGGTTGCGATCGCAAAGCTCTCTAACGAAGTGCTAGAGCAAGAAGCTTTTGCCTTTGATCAAACCACACTGCTCTGGATTCACCAGTTTGCCAATCCAACATTGGATGCTGTGATGCTCACGATTACCCACCTTGGCAATCCTGTGATTGTCGTGCCGGTTTCAGTGGGCAGCTTTGCATGGCTCTGGTGGCAGCGCCATCGAGCTGAAGCCTATGTTTTTGGTCTGAACTGCATCGGTGGAGCCATTCTGGGTATTGGACTCAAGCTCGTCTTCGGCAAAGTTCGTCCTCAGCTATGGCCGCAGCTGATCAACGAAACAACCTTTAGCTACCCCAGCGGTCATGCACTGGGATCGATGATCCTCTATGGATTTCTTGCCTATGTGTTAGCCACCCTCTACCCTCGATTTTCAGTGGTCTTCTACAGTCTTGCCAGTCTCTTGATCAGCACTATTGGCCTCAGTCGGCTGTATCTCGGGGTTCACTGGCCCACCGATATTATGGGCGGCTATGGCATTGGCTTTCTGTGGTTAAGCATCTGCGTCACGCTGCTGAAGCTCCAGAAACTGCGCTCCCCTCAAGTTAAGAGGCCAAATGAAGAACGTTTTCGTAGTGACGATTTTGCAGAGCCGAACTAGCTCCAATCGCCACGCTGTCGAGCGGATTCTCGACAATGTGAACCATCAGGCCCATCTCTTGACGCAGCAGCGCGTCAAGACCGGGGATCAGAGCGCCGCCCCCAGTCAATAACAAACCGCGATCGCAAATATCAGACATCAGCTCTGGCGAAATTTGACCCAGAACCTGTTTAACGGTCTTCACAATGGCCGATAAGGGTTTAGCTAGGGCAGCCCGTAGATCCCCGCGCTGAATTTTGACGGTTCCTGTAAGCCCCGTACGCAACAGCAGGCCCACGACTTCAACAGGGGTATTGTCGAGGGCATTATCCGGCACCGCAGAGCCGTACTTGATCTTCAGACTCTCAGCCATCAACTCCCCAATACGCAGGTCGTGGGTGTGTCGAAAATAGTCTTTAACTGCTTGGTCCAGACTGTTCCCCGCAATCGGGATCGCAGCATTGGCCACGATGCCCAACAGGCTGACAACGGAGACTTCAGTAGTTCCCCCACCCATATCAATAATCAAGTTACCCATGGGTTGATTAACCGGCAAACCCGCTCCGATTGCGGCGGCAATTGGCTCGTCAATTAGATAGGCTTTGCGCGCGCCGGTCTGTAGTACTAAATCAGTCAAGGCCCAGCGTTCGACCTCGGTAGCGCCACTGGAGCAGCCAACGGCAATGCGCGGATTCAAGACGCGAGCGCCAGCCCGCTCCAAGAAGTGCTGCAGCATCAGCTTAGCCAGATCAAATTCAGCCACCACACCATTACAGATGGGACGTTCTACCCTCACATCGCTGGCATTGCGTCCCAGCATCTGCCGCGCACCGGCACCGATGGCGAGTGGCTCCTGCGTTTCTGCCTGCATCGCCAAGATCGACGGCTCGCGCACCACAATGCCCTGCTCAGGAATATGGATCACCGTGTTTGATGTTCCTAAATCAATCCCAATGTCATAGGATAGTCGACCGAAGCGTTTTAGAGATTGCAGCCAAGATCGAGATTTAGATGGCATGGCTGGCGAGTCCCAGCCAGCTGCCTGGGGGATGGTGTAGGTCATGATGAGGTACCCGTAGGGGAGTGGCGTTCAGTAGAGAAAACGACCGTTCGTTTGACGAAAAGTTAGAGAAGAATAAGCGAAAGATGCGCCCTGACTACTCACAAGTCAAAGCCCTTATCTCTATTGAAACGTAGAAATTTGTGATCTGCCATCAGTCCTGAGATAGAGCAGGGCTTGGATAGCCGAATTTAAGGATTTCTTCTGTTTAACGCATATGGGGCAGCAGCCAGCGCTGACGACACTTGATGTCTACTTGGCTCTAGCAGACCAGGATAGAGTTGGATTCAGGTGCGTGTTGTAGGACGCTAAAGTAAGATTTTGTGCCCCGTATGAGCTGACACTATGATGCTTCCTTCCTGGCTCGGTCGTGCTCGATTTTGGGGTGCTTTACTTGCGATCGCACTCACCCTTTGCCCTCCGGCCTTAGCTCAGTCCGACCCTAGCCCCTCGCCCTCTGCGGCACCTGCGATCTCGCCAGAACCGGTACCCACGGGCGTAATCACAATGCCAGAGTCATTAGAGTCTTGGGTGGTTCTGCAGGGGAAGCAGCTCTTTGAAATTAAAGCCGGGGTGGGGTCTTTTTCGCCCAAGTTTCGGGCCCAAACTATTTCAGAACGCTTACTAAAGCTGGCAAAACGCAACGATCTCAAAGTTGACGCGCTGACGATTGTTGACAACCAGCAGACGCAAACCACAGATATCAGAATCGACAACGAAACCCTCGTCACGATTTTAGATGCCGATGCAAAAGCCGCCAACACCACCCGGCAGCAGCTTGCAGAGACCAATCTGAGCGATATTAAAGCCGCCGTCCAAGCCTACCGAGAGTCTTTTCAACTTCAGAACATTTTGCTGGGGCTGCTGTATGCCACGCTGCTCACCATCGTCACCGTGGGCCTCTTCACCCTCGCCAACCGCAGTATCGCCATCCTCAACCGTAATCTCAGAACCTGGCAGGGCAATCGCATCCGGGGACTGCGGTTGTTCAGGGCTGAGATCGTTCCGGCTGACCGCGTGGTTGATGTCCTAACAGAGGTACTCAAGCTTCTAAGGCTCACGGTCTTTGTACTACTCGGGATCATCTACCTCAACCTGATTCTGAGCTTTTTCCCCTGGACTCAGGGAGCGGCACGGCGACTCTTTAAGTTCATGGGCTGGACTCTGGAGCGATTTTGGGGGCAGATTGTCACCTACCTACCCAATCTATTCTTCTTGGGGCTGATTATCGTCCTAACGAACTATACCCTGCGGCTGATCCGGTTCTTCTTCACTCAAATTCGCCGTGGTGTCATCAATATCCCAGGCTTTTATCCTGAATGGGCAAAGCCGACCTACAACCTGGTGCGTTTTGTAGTGATTGCCCTCGCCGCCACCATTGCTTTCCCCTACTTGCCAGGTGCCCAAACGCCAGCTTTTCAGGGGATTTCAGTCTTCATCGGCGTGCTGTTTTCCCTAGGTTCCAGTGGCGCGGTGGCGAACTTTGTAGCCGGGATCATCTTGACCTATTCGCGGGCTTTCGTGGTGGGCGATCGCGTCAAAATTAGCGACTCTATCGGCGATGTGGTGGAAAAAACCCTGCTGGTCACCCGCATCAACACCATTAAGAACGTGATCGTCACTATCCCGAACGCCATGGTGTTGGGGAGCCACATTATCAACTACAGTGGCTCGGTCCGCGATCCCAAGACGCCCCCGCTGATTTTGCACACGACGATTACGCTGGGTTACGACGTGCCCTGGCGTAAAGTACATAAGGTCTTGATCAAATCGGCTCAGGCCACCGAACACATCCTGGAAGATCCGCTTCCCTTTGTGCTCCAGACGAGCCTGGATGACTTTTACGTCAGCTATGAACTCAACGCCTACACCCGAAACCCAGCGATCATGGCGAAGATTTACTCAGAGCTGCATCAGCATCTACAGGATCAGTGCAATGAGGTCGGCATCGAAATTTTGTCGCCGCACTATTCTGCCGCCCGCGATGGCAATCAACTGGCGGTCCCAGAAGAGTATTTCCCGAAGGACTATCAAGTCCCTGGATTTCGGATCTCGCCGCTGGCAAACTTCTTCAAACAGGATCATCATCCGCCGGTCGACGAGTCTTCCAATCCCCCCTCTCCGTAACTGATATATTACTCAACCTCACAATGCAGCAATTTCTTGAACCATTGAGGCCGCTTCTCGCTCACCCCTTTCTCCCCCAGCTTGCAGAGGTTCTAATTGGCATCATCGTCATCACAATTATCTTTCGAGCGATTAGCGCCTCACTCTCTCACTACATTCGAGGTGCTGATACCCGCTATCGCTCTCGTAAGCTAGTTACTTTAGTGAGCTATCTGCTGATGCTGTTGTTCGCGGCCAGCGTATTTAGCGACAGTCTTGGCCAGTTGACGGTGATTTTTGGCGTCGTGGGTGCCGGAATTGCCTTTGCACTACAGGAGGTGATTGCCAGCTTAGCGGGCTGGTCCGCGATTTCGCTGGGGCAGTTCTACCGACCGGGCGATCGCGTTCAGGTTGGCGGCATTACCGGAGACGTGATTGACATCAGCATTTTGCGCACGACGCTCATGGAGTGTGGAGCCTGGGTAAAGGCCGATCTCTACAGTGGCCGGATTGTCCGAGTGGCCAATAGCTTTGTCTTCAAGGAACCCGTCTACAACTACTCTAGAGACTTCCCGTTTCTGTGGGACGAGATTACAATTCCGGTCAAATATGGCTGCGACCATCGTTTGGCCCGTCGAATCTTGCAGCAGGTTGCTAAAGAGCAGGTCGGCGAATACTCAGCCAAAGCTCAAAAGCACTGGAATCAGATGGTCAAAAAGTTTTTGATTGAAGATGCCCAAGTCGAACCCACCGTCACTCTGCTGGCCAACGATAACTGGATGGAGTTCACGATTCGCTACGTTGTCAACTTCAAGAAGCGCCGCATCACGAAAGATCTCTTGTTTACCCAAATCTTAGATGAGATTGACAAGACAGATGGGCAGGTTGCTTTGGCTTCTGCGACATTCCATCTAGTCGAAACACCAACCTTTAACGTGAGCCTCACCAATCAGGGGAATAGTCAATATCTGGGTCAGTAGGCACAGCGTATAGGACAGCGATAAGCCATGACGATTGAATCCGTTTCGATGAGTTTAGAGATTACTGTTGTTATCCTCAATGGTATTTTGACCAGCGTGTGTCAGCTATTGGCTCTATTCGTGATTTTGACGGGTGTGGTCAAAGCGTTCTTTATCTTCCTTAAAAATGCTTTTCTGCAGCCCCACACTCAAACTGCTTTTCAGCAGAGTCGTCTAGAAATGGGCTACTCCTTCTCTTTGGGACTCAGCTTTTTAATTGGAGCCACCATTCTCAAAACCATGATTTCGAGTCAGTGGGAAGATATCGGACGCTTAGCCATTATCATTGGCGTTCGGACTGCTCTCAATTTACTCTTGGAAAGAGCAATCGCAAAGTCGTAAGTCTGTCCTCTTTTTAAAACCCCATGACCGAATTTCTGTCAGAGATCAAGACAACCCTGCTAGAGCTAGTAGGGAAAGGCGTTGCCACCTTACCTGGCTTTCTGTTCGGCATCTTCATTTTGGTGGCCACACGGTATCTGGCCGGTGTCGCCCAACGGGTGGCCTCGCGGGTGGCGGCACAGGCGATCAAAAGCACATCGCTACGGCTGCTGATCTCACAGACGAGCTTCGTATTGGCCTGGACCGTGGGTATCCTCGTTGCCTGTATCGCAGCATTTCCTGGGCTAGCGCTGGGAGACATCATTGGCCTGCTGGGTTTAGGTTCTGTGGCCATTGGTTTTGCCTTCCAGGATATTTTCAAAAACTTTTTGGCCGGGATTCTGCTTTTGCTACAGGAGCCGTTTTCTTTAGGCGATCAGATTATCGTTGAAGACTACGAAGGCACCGTAGAGGGCATCGCGCTGCGTTCAACTCAGATTCGCACCTATCAAGGTGAGCTGATTGTGATGCCCAACTCCATTGTGTTCACGAGTCCGGTGCAGGTGCTGACGAAAAAGCCGCAGCGCCGGACGGATCTAGAAATTGGCGTGGACTACAATACGCCTCTGCCAATGGCGAGGGATACGCTCTTAAATGCCCTCAATGATATTGAAGGAATCCATCTCGACCCGTCTTCTGAAGTCGATATTGTGGGATTCGGCGATAGCTCGATTGATCTGGTGGTTCGCTACTGGACCGCGCCCCAAATTGCCCAGGTACGACGAATTAAGACGAAGGTGATGATTGCACTCAAGCAGGCTTGCGATCGCAACAACATCTCGATTCCCTACCCGATTCGGACGGTGTATATGTTTGACCAAGAGAAATTTGATGATCACATGGAAAGCGGTGATCAGACTCTCGCTCAGCAAGGAGAAAATTAATGGCGATCGCCGCCGATAAGTTAGAGAAACCCAACTGGTTTGCCACGACCTTTCAGCTTCAGGGCTCAGTCGTGCTGATGGTTTTGCCGCGAATTCTTGCTTTCTGTGGCTTTGCGGGTTTTATTGCCCTCATCAATGCCTTAGAGTATCCAATTTACCTAGAAAAGCTGGGCGGCCTGACCACGAATGTGATCTTCAACCTCGTCCTTGGCCTCCTGATTGTCTTTCGCACCAACACCTCCTACGACCGCTTTTGGGAAGGTCGCAAGGCTTGGGGGGCGTTGGTTGTTAACATTCGCAACCTAGCCCGTGAACTACAGATTGGCGTGGATGCCGATCCGGCTGAGAAACGGGACGCGATTCGGCTGCTGTCTGCCTTTGCGATCGCAACCAAACTCCATCTGCGTGGCGAAGCCCCCAGCGATGAACTCAAAGCATTAATCACCCCCGCGCAAGCAGAACAGCTCAAGACCTCAAAGCATTGTCCCCTCGACATTGCGTTTTGGATTCGCAGCTATCTCCAGCAGCAGCTAGAGGCAGGTCAAGTAACCGAGACGCTAGTGGCCAATGCCAACGCCATGCTCAACAGCCTTATTGAAGGCGTAAGCAGCTGCGAACGGATTATTACCACTCCTATTCCCATTGCCTATCGTGTTTTTCTGAAGCGTTTGATTTTGATTTACTGCATTGGTCTGCCCTTCAGAACCGTTCCTGAATTAACCTGGTGGTCGGTCCCCATTATGGCTATTGTCAGCTTCTTGCTGCTGGGCGTAGAAGAAGTGGGGCGTGAGCTAGAGAATCCATTTGGGTGCAACGCTAATGACCTACCGCTGGACGACATCTGCACCACCATTGTTAACAATGTCGAAGGCGTTCTGGCCTTGGGTGGCAATACTGACTCACCGATAGTGGAACCAAATCTGCAGGCCGCAAGCTAGAGCCTAGGACATTGATATAGAGCAATACGCGTCTGAGTTAGGGCAGCCCTTCCTGAGCGGACATGGTGTTCAACCATTTTAATATCCTCATCAATATGCGTACCGCTATATCGGGTTGGCTGATAACACTTTCTCCTTTGGCGGTGGGCATCGCAGCTACAAAGACAAAATCGCTGCGCGGATTATCGAAAGCCTTAATGTGTATAGTCTGCGGAGGCAGACTTCGTTCTTAGTAGGCGCGAATTCTATTCGCCAGCTTCTCTTCAGTCTTCTGCAGAAAGCTAATGGATGGCCCTAATTTTATGCTGCCGTAGCCAGTCTCGAATCTCTGTGGCTAGACCAGGCTCACCTTGCTGCTCAAACAGATCTGCCGCCCTTTGCCCATCTGCCAGCGCTCTAGCCGGGTCGCCGATCTCTAGGTGCAGCGTGCTGCGATTGGCATAGGCTTCGGCCATCGTCGGCTGGAGTTGAATGGCACGGTCAAAATCCTGTACTGCTTGCTCAGAGTGGCCCGCTGAGTAATGCGCAACGGCACGATTGTAGTAAATCTCAGGGTTTTTGGGAGACAACATCAAGGCCCGATCATAGTCAGAGATGGCGCTGGGATAGTCGCCCAGAAGTGCTTTTTTAATGCCCTCAGAATGCAAAGCTAAGGAGCGGTCTTCGATGGCAGCTGCAATGCCCCCTGGAGCGCGAAGCCCCTCGGGACTAGCAATGCCGGGTTTGATTAACCCCATTTGGGTCACGAACAAAGCGACACCGCTGAAGACAGCCGTGATTCCCAATAGCCAATAGATGCGATGTGAGGTACCCATATTTCTGTTCTAACGCTATGAACAGAAATCGCCCGCCGATAGACATAATTCGTATTGACGCTCTGCTCCCCATCGTGACGCTCGACAGCGAAAGGGATCCCTCGCGACGGGCTTGGGTCCACCGCCTCAATTTCAGCCCTGAAGTAGATGACAGAGAGACCCCAAAATGCTTGAGTAGAGATTACGGGTTTGTTACTGAAGCTGAGGTATCGCTGAAGTTTTCTTCGCCTCAAACTCAACGGTCAATTCAATGTTTCACTGTAGGAAAAAGTCTCATGAAGCCTAAATTCTTTTCCTGGTTAATCGTCGGTCTGGCCAGCGCTGTTAGCATTCCGCTGCTGGCAAACAAGACACAAGCGGCTGAGAACATTCGCGTCAGTTACAAAGGTGAAGAGGTCACCGTCAGCCAGTCAGAGATTAATACTTTCTCTGAAACTGGAACGATTCCGACGGCTTTGCAAGATCTGTTGAATACTGACGAGGCTTTACCCACCACGTTCCGCAATATCTTGACCCGCGACATTCAGATTCCGACATTCGTGGAGAACTTTTTGCAGAGCAAGAATGGTGAGTTTTTGTTCCTGCAGCTCGACAAGGCCATTAGCAGTTCCTCCGGTCGGACAGAGGCAGATCTAGAGGCGCTGAAGTCAGCGGTCTTAGATTCAATCGACGATCGCCAAGTCTCCTTTCTTGAGATCATCGATCGGCACCCTATGGATACGATTCGAGTCGATCTCACCAACCTAGAGAGCACCTACAACGATGTCAGTGGTTTTGTTGAGAAGGTTCTACCGGCCTTAGAAGTAGCGAAAGGCGTTCTGCAAGATATCGTTTGTGACTGCGATCCTGCTCAAGAGGCGTCTAACACGTCTACCGTTCAGCCGGTCAAAGATGGAGCGCATTCTTACCGTGACGCGACCACCCATGCGAACTGCAATAAGGCGACAACTCTGACTAAAGCGGTTCCGCTCCCGGATGAGACCGTTCTGACAGATGAGACCGCTCTGACGGAGGAGACGTTTCAGTCTTTGCTCAAGTCTCTAGACCCTCAGCCGGTCGATCAGTAGTGCCTGAATCGGCCAGCTTTGGTGACAAAATCCTATATTGCGGAGTTTAATCATGTCATTTCTGCGCTCGAATATCGTGCGTTTGTGGGGACTTTCAGCAGCGGCAGCGTTGGCCATCTCAGCCGTTACGATGCCTCGTCCTGCTGCTGCGGCAGAGAAAGTGGTGCTGACCTTTGGCTCTTTTGGCCGGACGCTGACGCTCAATGAGCTAGAGACGTTTGTTGAAACCGGTAAGACTTCTCCTAATCTGAAGTTCTTGTTACGGGCGTCAGGTCAGGATCCTGAGCAAGCCCGTAAGTTTATGACGCAGGAGGCCAAGGTTAGCCTGACGCTGGCCGACAACCTCTTGCACAAGATTCCGGGCGAGTACATCTTGTTCCAAACGGGTGAAGTTCTCCATACGCCAACGCGGCGGAGCAATATTCAGGCGTTGCGATCTTCGATTCTGCTGTCTTTGAGCGACGATGGTGAAATTTCGTTTCTTGAGTTTCTGCAGCGCTATCCCACCAACGATCTGGTTGTGGATGGCTTTCAGTTGGCGCAAACGGCGGGGCGAGTCAATCGGTTCATTAGCAGTGCAGAAGAAGACCTGAAGGTGCCACTTGCGATCGCAACTGATCTGATTGAAACGTTTGTTTGCGACTGCAACCCAGGCGCTTCGGCACCGAGTCGCTCGCAGCCCACACCCCAGTAAAACCTCTGGACGATGCTTCCTGGGCACCCTTGGGCATACTCAGTAAAACCCTGAAATGCTCTGGTGAGAAGCGTCAGCGCACTACGTCTGATCTTCCAGCTCACCCTCCCCGGGTTCAGGCAGCGCCTCGATTAAGCTGAGGGGCAGCGAAGACTGGCTCAGCGCGGCGGCGTAGTCAGATGAGAGATACGTTTGATAGCGCGGCTGCTGGGCGGCATGGGTTTGCATAAACGCTGTACTCAGCGCCCCAATATAGGTGCGGGCCAGTTCTGGGGACGGTCCAATAATTTGAGGGGACGTAGGAATCGGTTCTGCTGCTGCTTCCTCTGGCTCGTCGATGGTGGAAAAATGCGTGCTTTTCCTAATCAAGGCCAAATATTTCTGGGGGCTAGTCAGCCAAGAGAAAGGCCGGATTTGCTCCGGTAATGCAGGGGCAATGGTGTCGGCATTCCCCGTTACCACCATGATCGGAACTTGAATTTTTCCCATGCTCGCGGGGCCGAACAAACTGCTGCCGACAGGGTTAATGGTGATCGCCGCCCTAATGCGTGGGTCAGCAAGCTGATAGTCTCGGCCCGCGAGTCGCAGCGCCTGACACTGGAGCACCAGCGACAGGTTGAGTGTGTCTGCAAGATTCTGGCGGCAGTCCTGCTGCAGTCGATTAAAGTTGAGCGGTGCTCCCGCCAGCGCTAGGGCGGTGTAGCCCCCGAACGATTGGCCAATAACACCCACCTGCTTGAGGTTGAGCCTGTCTTTGAAAGTGGGGTCAGTTTGCGATCTCATCTGCAAATCATCGAGCAAGAACTTAACATCTAGCGGACGATCGACAAATTCAGTGGCACTGGGCACCTCGCTGGCGCGGCCCGCCAGCAAATCTAAAAGCTGGTCCGTATTGCTGCCGGTATGTTCCGGGACCGCCACTGCAAACCCATGAGACGCTAGATGTTCAGCTAAATAAGCATAGGACTGACGATCGGAATTTAGCCCGTGGGAAATCACAATTACGGGGCGGGGACCAGGGGTACCTTGGGGCAGATACACATCAACGGGAAACGGGCGAGACTTGCCCGCATAATCGAGCCGCAGTGGTGTACTGTCTTCTAGATTAAGGGAGACTTTTTTCGAGGTAAACGCACCGGCTGTGGCGAGACTGCGGCCTGCAGCCGTCAGCGCTGGGGGTGGTGTAACCTCAGCGGTGGCTTCAATTGAGGCCACGGCCTGATCTGTCTTTTGGATCAGCTTGCGCCCTTGGGAAAACGTGCTTAAGCCTTCGGCCAGGTCAACTTGAATCCCTTCAGTGGGGTAGGCCTTGAGCAGATTGAGAAACGTTAGCCCTTCGGGATCCGCCGCCGCCAAAATTAACGCAGCACGTAGGGCAAAGAATCCACCGACGCCAGACTTGGGCTGTACCACTTTCTCAGCCCGCTTTAGGAGCTGTTCACCAACGGGAGCATATAGAAACTGGGCAATCGAGACGGGGGTTAGCGTCGCTCGCTGCTGCAGAGCGGCCCGGAACTGGCGTCGGCGTTCAGGCTTAAGATAGCGGAGATAGATCCCGAGATCGCCCGTGACCCTGCCCTCTTTGGCGTAGACTTCCAGCGCTTTGACCGAAACCGATCGCTCGAAAGAACCATAGGAAGCATAGATACGCTCAGCCGCCTGAGCAGACGTGATGCCAAAGGAGGCTATTCCGAAACTCATTGTCCACAGCAGGAAAGTGGGAAAAGGGGGCAGGACTCGCTTCATAAAACTCCGAGATGCAAAAAGTCTAGGGCCATCATAGTTGTCTGTGACGATCTCCCTTGTTGTCCAGGTTCCAGTTACGATGGTCCCTGACCCACCTGCCTCCGCAGGAGGAGCGTTGCTAACGGTGATCGCAAGTTTCAGAGACCCGATTGGCTTTTAAATCCAAAATGGGGTGATCATTGACCGCTGCCACGATATGATCGACGGGTCATTTAACCACCACTAGAAACCTCTTACCTAATTGCTATGGACATTCCTGCTGGTCAGCTTCTTCTACGTCGTTCAATTGCGGTGAAGGTTGTCGTCACGCCTCGCTGGAAAGATGAAGCGCAAGAACAGCTTCAAGTTCAAATTAATCAGTTTGATGGTCAACTACAGCAGTTAGATCAGCAAGTACAGCAGATGATTGGTGAACTGCAGAAGCAGAAGGTCCAAATTATTGGAGCCGAGACCCCCTCGTCCGACGAGACCCAAGCTCAAATTCAGAACATTCAGATTCAGGCCAACAATGCCAAGAGCGAACTGCTAGAGAAAAAGAACCAAGTTCTGCAGCAGCTCAACCAGGTACAAAGCCTCCAAATGGAAGAACAGGTCGAGCAGGGACAAATCGACAGCTTCTTCTACGCCAAAAAAGGGGACAACCTGATCGGCAGAATGCAGGTGGAAGTGCTGCTCCGAGATGGTGTGATTGAAGACATCACGGGTGAACTATAGTCCGAGTTATTCAACGCTGCATTGCCCTACCCCCTAATTCTGGGGGGAAAGTCCCGACGATTGGGGGTGTTCCTGGAAATACTTTCACTAGGCTAACTGGCGAGGGAAAATCATGAGCATGACTGATGATTGGCGCACGAAAAGTCAGCCGATCCCTCCCGGTGGTCGCTATCCTGCGGGGGACTACTGCAGTCACTGTGGTCTATGTGATACCTACTACGTGGCTCATGTTAAAGATGCCTGTGCCTTTTTAGGGGATGGGATGCAGAAGGTTGAGACCTTAGAGCCTCAGGTGCATGGCCGCAGCCGCAAAGATAATCTAGAGCGGCGATTTGGTGTCTGTACTGCCATGCACACCGTCAAAATGGATCCGCCCGTGGCAGGCGCTCAGTGGACGGGGGTGGTGACCTCACTTGCGATCGCACTTCTCGAAAACGACTGGGTTGATGGCGTCATCTGCGTTCAGAGTGATCCAGACGATCGCTTTAAGCCCAAGCCCGTCATAGCCACCACCGTCGAAGAGATTATGGCGGCTAGAGGGGTCAAGCCAACGTTATCCCCTAACCTCAATATCTTGGCCCTACTGGAGGAAAGCAACCTAAAGCGCATCCTGTTCTGCGGCGTTGGGTGTCAGGTTCAGGCACTCCGCAGCGTCGAACATCACCTCAATCTGGAGCAGCTTTACGTTATTGGCACCCACTGCGTCGATAACGGCAAACGAGAGGGGCTAGATAAGTTCTTAGAGACCACCAGCGATAGCCCAGAGACCGTCAAGCACTATGAGTTTATGCAAGATTATCAGGTGCATCTGAAGCACACCGATGGTCATACGGAGAAGGTGCCCTATTTCTGTTTGCCTACAAAGGAACTCAACAACGTCATTGCTCCCTCTTGCTATAGCTGCTTTGACTATATGAATGGTCTGGCGGATCTGGTGGTGGGCTATATGGGGGTGCCCTATCAAAATGTGCCGATGACGGAGCATTACCAACAAGTCACGATCCGCAATAAGAAGGGCGTGCAGATGTTTGAGTTAATCAAGCCGAAGGCATCGATTGAGTCGGTTGAAATGGAAGGCGATTGCCGCAATTTTGTGCTGCAAACCGTTTTTCAAGAAGAGAGAGCCAGCAATTCCAGGCTGCCCAAGTTTATCGGCAAATGGTTGGCGGCCGCTTTGACGAAGTTTGGACCGCAGGGGCTAGAGTTTGCGAAATATTCCATTGACTACCACACGATCCGAAACTATCTGTTTGTGAAGCGTCACTGGGGCACAAAGGCAGACCAGCACATTCCCGGCTATTCCAAAGCGATCGTGAAGGAATACGATCAGAATGACAAAATTTCGCGGCTGCTTCGGTAGCTGCTGTGCTAAATCCTGAGACTATTATGCGTTTGCCCTCATATCTTTAGGAGTTGAGGGCTGTTTTTAGGCTTCTGCTGACACATCTATGAGCTTAGAGGGTCATCCTAAGTATTGAGATGATCTTGAATTAGCGCTCGGTCGATGCTTTCCAACACACCCACTACTTCTAAACGGCAGAATTCTGTCGCAGAGCTGGTCATTGTTTTAGGACTAGCTTTCGGCCAGTTTATCCTAGTCTCTCTGCAGAGCTTTTTCTATCGTGTTTTTCAGATTCCTGGTGCTGAGCAGCCGATTGTTTTTACAGATGAGCTCTTCATTAACCTGATCGGCTACGAGATTGTCGTTGGTCTACTCTGTTGCACAATTCTGGCTGCTCGGGGCTGGACCTTGAGCGACTTTCATCTGCGCCCAAGCTGGAAGCTGACGGCAGTGGGGTTTTTGCTGGTGGCGGCAGACTATGCGTTGTATAACACCAGTCATTTTCTGGCGGGGCTAGTCTTCGGCGTTCAAATGCTGGAGTCTGTGCAGTTTGAGTATCATGTCAGCTTAGGCATAGCCGCGCTGCTTTCGATTGTTAATCCTTTATTTGAAGAACTGTTTGTAGTGGGCTACGCGATACCAGTCGTAGAGGGATTGAGCAACGTGAGAGTTGCGATCGCATTTAGCACCATCCTTCGTCTGATCTATCACCTTTACCAAGGGCCGATGGCTTTTGTCCGAATCTTACCGATGGGTTTAATATTTGCCCTGGTTTACTGTCGGTGGCGCAAACTCTGGCCCCTACTGGTTGCCCATGCCGCTCTGGATTTTCTGCCATTGACCTTTGGGTGAGTTAGGACTTGAAGTCTAGGAGTTGCGATCACCGAAGGTGGGTCAGAGACCATCGCAACTCCTTCCGAAACCCCGAATCTAGATACTGCCGCTGATGGGCCTGCCACTGCTGCCAAAGCTGCCAGCGTTCCTGCTGAAAATACTGCGCCAAAGACGGGATCTTCTGCGCCCAGTCTATCCCTAAATCCTGGGTCAAGAACTGATCGAGAACCATCTGATCCTGTAGGTGGCCCAACTGATCCTGAATCAGCCGAAATTCACGTGTTTGCTGCCTGAAGTCCTGACCATAAAAATCCATAAAAAACTCAGTTTGGTACCGCACCCCTTTCATCTGCTTTCGCAGATCGTGCAGCAACGGCTCCCAACGGTAAAAATTTTGGTTGAGGGTAGATAGATCTGAGATCTCTTGAGGAACGACCGTTCCCTGCTGCACAGTAACCGCCACCATCCAGGCAGGATGGAGGAGCAGCTCAGAAATCAATGGCAGCAGCAGATCTGGCAAAACAGTCTGGATCGGCAACTGGGCAATGGCTGTGTACTGCGGGTGCTGCAGCCAGCCCTTAAGCATGCTCACAAAGGCACGATACTGCTTACTCTTCAGCAGCCGCTGCATCTGGGCGAACTGCGCCCCACGTCGTATCTGCAAGCGCTGGAGTAATAGCTGCAGCTCCAGCGCCTCGGCAGGTGTCAACGAGGTTTGCTGTAGGTACTGCTGAAACCAGATGTAGAGCACATCTAAATCTCGCACACGCCCTAACTCTTTGGCGATTTTGGAGATCTTGCGGTTTTCTATGGGAGCCGCGATGGCCTCTGACCCACCTTCGGTGATCGCAGGCGCAAAAACCTGTAACGCCGTCCGCAATCGCCGCATCCCCACCCGCATTTGGTGTAGGGGTTCAGGATCAAGATCACGCAACACATCCGCTTTGTACTTGACAGATTTTTTGAAATGTTTCTGAATCGCCTGATGAGCACAATCACCAAATGTTGGGATGGGTTGTGTAACCCGCCCCTTACCGCTTGTCTTTCTCACTTGTAGAGCTTCTGTTTTCATGAATCTTCAAATTCGTTTCAGCCGATTCATGCCCCGATCTTTTCGAAAGAGATAGCTTAGTCAGTGATACCCTGCAAAATCTTTAACTCTCTTCTTCAGCAGAATCCTCACGAATTTTCAGCTCTTTTTTACTAACCTTTAGCTCTTTCCAAAGGGCTTTTACATCTCGATAGGCTTGGTCTGGAGAAATTTTGCCGCCCGTTTCTAGCGCACAAATATAGCTAACTTTCTGGGCAAATTCCTGCAGATTTGAGTTAAACGCTAGATTCTCGGGTGTAAACTTTCCCTGATAGCGACTTTGGGGATAGAGAAGCCGGTCCCTGTCGTCTCGTCGTGGTGAATCGGATTTGGACACGATATAACCACTTGCCTCAAGAGAATTTTCTTTTCCCATTGTAGCCAAAATACATCGGTTGCAAACAACAGAACCGTAGAAATTATCGTTCTGTGAAGGTTGCAAACATTGATCGTCATCAATCTGCCCCTGAGCCAGAATATAATCCTTTTTTGAGAGATTTTCGCAAATCCGCCCTGGGAGCTGGGTTCATCAAAAACCAAGGGTTATGGAAACGTTAACCCGGTCTTTACCATGATGTTCCCGCAAAAGCTTTAATATCAAGCCATCAATGTGGTGTATAGCTTCGGAAAATCTATGAGCCTTCAAGTTCGATCAACGGGACGCCTATCCTGGGCTCTCGGGTTACTGGTAGCGCTAGGTGCGACTGCCTGTGGTGGTGATGTAAGCGAGGCCCCCTCAACATCTGACGCAGGCGGCGACAGTGCTGGCAGCGATTTGAGCGCTAGCTTAAGTGGCGCCGGAGCTTCCTTCCCAGCCCCGCTCTATCAGCGTTGGTTTTCTGAGTACAATAAAGAAAATTCTGGTGTTCAAGTCAGCTATCAATCTGTTGGTAGTGGTGCGGGTGTTGAGCAATACTTATCTGGCACCGTAGATTTTGGAGCTAGTGATGCGCCTATCAAAGATGAAGAGCGCGCGAAGTTTACTGAACAGTATCCAGAGGGGCCGGTTCAGGTTCCGATGACCTCAGGAAGTGTTGTGTTCGCCTTCAACCTACCGGGTGTTGAAGAGCTGAAACTCTCTCGAGAAGACTACTGCGGCATCGTCACAGGCAAAATCAAGACTTGGGACGACCCTGCTATCACGAAAGCCAATCCTGACGCCACTCTGCCCAGTCAACCCATCAGTTGGGTTCATCGTTCCGACGGTAGTGGTACAACCTTTTTGTTCACCACCCACATAGAAGCAGCCTGCTCAGACTGGCCTGCCGGCAGTGGTAAGTCAGTCGAGTGGCCCGTGGGCACGGGTGCCAAAGGCAACGAAGGAATTACGGCTCAGATTCAGCAAACCGAAGGTGCGATCGGCTACGTTGAATATGCGTACGCCAAAGAAAACGGCCTTCCAGCGGCTGCCATTGAGAATAAGTCCGGAAACATTATTGCACCAACGCCAGAGTCAGCCGCCCTGGTATTCCAAGGCGAGACCGTACCCGACGACTTTGCACTCGTGGTTCCTGACCCAGAAAATCCTGATGCCTATCCGATCGCAGGACTGACTTGGCTACTGCTGTATCCAAAGTATGAAGATGCCAACAAAGCCAAAGCCCTCAAGGCGGTAATGGATTGGTCTCTCACCGACGGACAAAAGTTCGCAGAAGAGTTGGGCTACATTCCTTTAGAGGCTGACCTGATCGAGCGTGTTAAGGAAAGAATCAGCTATCTCGGCGAAGGCTAAGATAGCTGCTAACTGATATAGCCGTTATTACATAGACGATCATTATGGACTCGCTAGCAGACAAATCTGTAGCTCAATCTCAGCCGCAACTCGCTCAAAATCGAGATTTCTCTTGGTTTGTCAATCGGGTCTTCTATGGCATGACGGCTATCAGCGCAGCCAGTATCGCCCTGATTCTGCTGTGGATCACAGTTGAATTATTTACAACAGCATTACCTGCCGTCCAAGAATTTGGTTTAGGGTTCTTGATCACAACCCGATGGAATCCCGTCGAAAGTATCTACGGGATGCTGCCTCAAATATATGGAACAGTGGTGAGTGCGATTTTGGCCCTTCTGATGGCGGTTCCGCTGGGGGTTGGGGTTGCGATTTTTCTCAGTGAAGACTTCCTGCCGACTAAGGTTCGTACTCCCATCGCCTTCATGATCGAGCTGTTGGCCGCCATTCCAAGCGTTGTTTACGGCTTGTGGGGCATTTTTGTGCTAGTCCCGGCCATCCTGCCGGTGCTCGGTTGGTTTCACGACACTCTGGGCTGGATACCGCTGTTCAACACGCCACCACAAACGCGGGCCATGCTGCCCACGGCAATGGTTTTAGCGGTGATGATTTCACCGATTATTATCTCTTTATCTCGGGATACTCTTACTTCTCTACCGCCACAGTTGCGAGCAGGCTCATTAGCTCTAGGCGCAACTCGCTGGGAAACCATCCTCAAGGTTTTGCTTCCTGCCGGACTCTCCGGCATTATTGGATCAGTGATGCTTGCCTTAGGACGGGCGCTAGGCGAGACGATGGCGGCGGCCATGCTCATTGGCAACGCCAACCAAATCAAAAGTTCTATTTTGGCTCCTGCGGCAACCATTGCGTCTCTGATTGCAAATCAGTTCGCAGAGGCAACAGGACTGCAGGTGGCCTCTCTCATGTATTCTGCTCTGATTTTGATGCTGATAACGCTGAGCGTCAATATGTTGGCAGAAGTGGTTATTAACCGCTTCCAACAGGTCGAATAGTTCCTTCATTACGGGCGAGCAACATTACTGCGAATCAATTATGGCCGACTCTCCGCAACAATCTAATTCCACTCTTGGGCAGGGAGCGACTGCCGAGTTATATGCGCCTGCCGATGCTCGTCGTCGATTTTTTGGGAGCATAATGACGGCCTTAGTTGTTGGCTGCACCCTCATTGCATTGATTCCTCTGGTGGCCATTCTGCTGAATGTCTTCATCAAGGGAGGCGGTCGGCTCGATGTTGATATTTTCACGGAGCTGCCACCGCCACCGCTGGTGAAGGGCGGAGGGATGAGGAATGCGTTCTTTGGCACCCTCATTACACTGCTGATTGGTTCTCTCTTAAGCGTACCGATCGGTATCCTGACAGCAATTTATACCGTGGAGTTTGGCCGAGGCACGAAGGCAGCAGGGATCGTTCGGTTTTGCACGAATGTTTTGAGCGGCGTGCCATCCATTATTGCGGGTCTGTTTGCCTACGGCATTGTTGTACTGACGACGGGTAACTTTTCTGCGGTTGCTGGAGGAGTCGCGCTGTCGGTGCTGATGGTGCCGATTGTGATCCGTACCGTTGAAGAAGGTCTTAAATCTATCCCCCGAGAGATTCGTCTTGCTTCTATTGGTGTGGGAGCCAATGATTTTCAGACTATCAGCCGAGTTGTTATACCCGCCGTGATGCCATTTATTGCAACAGGGATAACGTTATCGCTGGCAAGGGCCGCTGGAGAAACCGCCCCACTCTTGTTCACGGCTTTGTTTAGCCAGTTTGGCTTCAATGGCCCTTGGGAACCTGTTGCAACGCTGTCTGTACTGATCTATAACTTTGCAATTTCTCCGTATCAGAATCAGCAGGAGCTGGCCTGGGTTGCTTCACTGGTTATTATTCTACTGATTCTGTTCATCAGCATCATGTCTCGCTATTTGACTCGAAGAAAAGTGTTTTAGGTCACTGTTATCCCTTTCCCATGACGTGTCTTGCTACCTCTGAACTATGACTGCTTCACCCTCTCAAACTGGTTCCCCTAATCTCAAGGCAACTCAACCTCTACTCCGTGCCGAGGATGTTTCGATCCTATACGGCTCGACCGTTGCTGTGAGTAATGTTTTTCTCGATATTTTTCAATATCAAATCACAGCGTTTATTGGTCCTTCTGGCTGTGGTAAAAGTACGCTGTTGCGGTGCTTCAATCGCACCAATGACTTGATACCTGGTGCTCAAGTCAAGGGCAATATTACGTTCCAGGGAATTGATCTCTATGCCAAACAGGTCGATCCGGTAGAGGTTCGTCGTCGGATCGGGATGGTGTTTCAAAAGCCAAATCCTTTCCCTAAATCTATCTACAACAACATTGCCTTCGGAGCCAGAATTAATGGCTACAAAGGGGATATGGATGAGTTAGTGGAGACCTCTTTGACCCGCGCTGCGTTGTGGGATGAAGTTAAAGACAAGCTCAATGAGAGTGGTTTGTCTCTATCGGGTGGTCAGCAGCAGCGGCTTTGTATTGCCCGTGCGATCGCGGTTCAACCCGAAGTCATCCTGATGGATGAACCTTGCTCAGCGCTTGACCCCATTTCTACGCTTCGCGTTGAGGAATTGATGCAAGAACTGAAAGAGCAATACACAATTGTGATTGTGACGCACAATATGCAGCAAGCATCCCGTGTGTCTGACAAAACAGCATTTTTTAACGCTGAGGCCACCGATCAAGGTAGCAAGCGCGGTTACCTCGTGGAGTATGACGACACCGTTAATATCTTTACCAATCCCAAAGAAGACTACACCCGCGACTACGTTTCTGGACGTTTTGGCTAACGCGTTGTGCTTCTTCTCTCTCTAGTCTTTTCTCTACCGCTCTGTTTCCTGGGGCAGATTCTGCTCTAAAAACTCAATTCTGCGCTTTTGATCGGCCGCGAGCTGCGTTTGTTGATGCAGCTCCTGCTCTAGTTCTTGAATCGTGTGCTTGCGTTTAGAAGACTTCCAGCCCCGTTTCAAAATGGCCGGCATGGAAACGAGGAGTCCCACCAGGAAGCCCACGGCAAGGGTAAAGAGCAGAATGAAAGCCAATGAAGCCTGTACAGCCCAGATGCCGAAGCGAATCACAAGGACGACTGGATTTTGAAAAGCAAAAATAATCGCTAAAAGCGCAATTATCAGCGCTAGGATTAGAGAAGTACGCATGCCGGTTAACCTTAGAACGCTTTCAGGCAGCGACTCTGCCCCGTCAGATTATACCCTCTATTCCCTTCAGCGGAGCCTTCCCATGCCTCAATCCAGCGTCAAGCGCAGCGAGTTGCATAAGCGTCTCGTCATCGATCGACAAACTTCAGAGAATGTGGGTCATTTGTCTCAGCTCTTGCTCGATGCCCCCTCACAGAAGATTGTAGGTTTCTACTGTGGCGGTGGCCTTTTCGGGGGCGGGCGGCAAGCCTTTAGCTGGGATCAAATTGAGAGCATTGGCGACGACAGCATCGTGGTCACCGGCAAGCAGTGGGAACCTGAATTCGAGGGGACCGGACCGATGGAAGCTCCCATTGGACACGAGCTATGGACCGATACCGGCAATCAAATGGGAAAAGTGACGGATCTCCTTTTTGATCCGGCAACCGGAAAGGTCACTCACTATGTGTTTACCTCTAAGGGGTGGCACAGTGTAGTGGATGGAACCTATCTACTGCCTCCCGTAGCGATTTCGAGCATTGGCAGTAAACGCATCATTGCCCTCGAAACCATGATGAAAAATCCTCAGCAGTATCAAGAAGGCTTAGGGCACAAAGCGGGTAGCGTTGCGGAGTTCTTTAAAGAAGACTATCGGCAAACCAAGGAGGATCTAGCGGCCATTAAGCACGGTGCTCAAAATGCCGTAGATCAGGTAAAAGAGGTGTTGCCGGGGCATCAAGACTCAGCCAAAGACGATCCGAGTTCTCAGCCTTAGTTCTGAACCACTACCCAGAAACTTCTTGGTTCCACTCTTTTTCTGCATCTGCGACAGCTTGATCAACAGATTTTTTGTCCAGCATGGCTTCCTGCAGGTTAGTGTAAATAATCTTCTGCAGCTTCTTCACGTCCTCAACCACAGGAATCAGGACTTCTGCTGTTTCCATCTGGCTAGCGCTGATCACGCGGCCTTTATCTAGGGCACTGGCGTCAGTGGGCACTTCGCTAAAGTACGGATCGGCTAGCGATGATTGGGTGGAGGGCAGAACGTTGGCTGCTTTGGCAAAGGTGAGCTGGTTTTCAGGATTGGTGACAAACTGGGCAAACTTCAGTGCGGCTTCAGGCTGGTCGGTGCCGCTGGGTACAAGAAGGTTCATCGCGGCGACGTTGGTTTTGCCTGACTCACCAGAAATTTGGGGTGCAGGCACAGAGACCTTGGCAATATCCGGTGCATTTGTCGAGATCGACTTTAGAAATTGGGGGCTGGACGTGAGGATAGCTGCTTGGCCGGACTGATAGAGCTGAACGGCTTGGCGATGGCCTTCGGTAATCACTTCCGGCGGCAGGAGTCCCTGCTGATAAAGATCGGTCCAGTACTGGAAGGCGGCTTTGCCCTCGGGACTGTTAAAGGCGGCTTTACCTTGGTCATCTAGTAGCTCAACCCCCATCTGCACAAAGGACTCTAATAGTTCGCCCGAGTCTTCGGGGACAGCGGTGACGAAGAAGGCATACTTGCCAGTTTTTTCCTTGACTTGCTTGGCGACTTGAGCCAGTTCTGCGTAGGTGGTGGGGGGCTTATCGACGCCCGCCTGTTCGAGCAGATCTTCGTTGTAGATGGCGATCCGAGAGGTGAGATACCAGGGAAAGCCAAAGCTCTTATCCCCCAAGGTAGTAGCTTTCCAGATGTTGGGGAGATATTGCGATCGCACCTCTTCTGAGATCTTGTCGTTGAGGTTCAACCAAGCATCTTGACTGGCGAGCTGAGAGGCAAAGTCAGGGTTGAGATTGACAACGTCGGGAGCCTTATTCGCTGAGACTGCCGACAAAATCCGAGTTTGCATCGCTGACCAAGGCACGTCTACCCAGCGAATTTTAAGCTCAGGATTCTCGGATTCAAACGTCTCAATCACCTCATTGAAGTAATCGTTATATTCGGGCTGCAGCTGCATGGTCCAGAATTCGACTTCGGCTCTCCCGTCATCGCTCTCTGAGCTGGAGGGGCCAGGGGCACAGCTAATCAGCAGGCTCAGCATCAGGCCCAGCAGAGCAAATAGGGTGAAGCGTTTCCAAGGTCTTGGCGAAATCATGAGGGTTGCGATCGCATCTCTGTTATATCGGATCCAGTGTACGCCGATTGCGAACGCGCGCA
Organism: Acaryochloris thomasi RCC1774; assembly: GCF_003231495.1. Taxonomy (NCBI): domain Bacteria; kingdom Bacillati; phylum Cyanobacteriota; class Cyanophyceae; order Acaryochloridales; family Acaryochloridaceae; genus Acaryochloris; species Acaryochloris thomasi. The sequence goes on along the minus strand of NZ_PQWO01000012.1, from coordinate 9,203 downwards.
AGGTAATTTCTCGGCAAAGACGGGCGCATTCTTCTAGCGGATGCTATTATTTAAGACGCTACGGCACGCGGATGTGGCGGAATTGGTAGACGCGCTAGATTTAGGTTCTAGTACCGAGAGGTGTGAAGGTTCAAGTCCTTTCATCCGCATTACAGCTCAGAAAATCACTGTCATCGTCTGCTATCAGCAGCTTGAACGGGCTGGATTCTACTGCCGTCAACTTCTTGGGCGACGGTAACCCCAGCCAGGAACTCCCGATCTTCAGTAACGTGGGGCATTTTGAGTTGGCTTTCAGCGGCACCATTCTGAACCATCCGCTGCCGGACCTGCTCAAAACTTCCGGCAGCCAAAATTCGCAGGTGGGGCGGCCGCACCTGATCGCGTCGCTTGAGGGCATACATCGTGTGCAGCTCCTTGAGCGTAGCGTCAAACGCACCGAGAAACGCAACCGGATCGGTCAACGTCTCACCAGACGCCAGTTCGATATTGATCAGATACTGCGCCGGAGCGTCATAGGTCAACGTAAAGCAAAAGTTCTCTAGCTGGAGGTTGAAATCACTCTGCAGTTTTTGCATCACCTGTAGCGCGTGAAATTCCGTAATTTTTTCCCCCACAGAGGTCATAACGCCCCCCCGTCGATAGCGAAAAATCAGCAGCGGCGTCTGCTCATAGAACCCTTCGACTTCGACCACGTCCCCGAGGTCATAGCGATAGAATCCACTAAAGTTGCTGAACACAATTCGATAGCACTGCCCCACCTCAACCTCCCAGGGCAGGAGCGTTTGGGGTTGCTCTACGTCCCACTGGTCCTCTGGGATAAATTCATAGAAGCCACTTTCAATCGCCAAAATCACGCCATCCGTATCGAAGTCTCGATGAACGCCGTAGGTCGCTTCTGCAGAGGAGTAGATACCTCCATAAATTTTGATGTCGCCGAAGTATTCAGGAAAACGTTGAAAATAGAAATTAGAAGTGCCCCCCCGCGCCGTCACCAAAAAGGACAGCTGGGGCCAAACATGCTGCGGCGTCAGGCGTCCGTGGGTCTTAAAGATCTGCCTAAGCTGAGCTGAGCGCTGAGGAGCGGCGGACCACTCTTTTTCCAGCTTGATCCGCAACTCCGGGTCAAGCCGCAAGTGATCGGCAAGCTGGCCTGTCTCTAGATCACGAATCAGAGACTCTGAATACCGCTCTAAATAGTCACACATCAGCAGTGCTAGGGCCGGGAAAGTTGCACAGACAATCCGAATATCAGGATCGCGGAGTGAAAAGAGCAGACAGATATAATGTCGAGTGGCAATATCTGAGATTTTGAACACGTCAGAAGGATAAGCAACGACCTGGCGATACAAGAACTCGCCTAGACGTAGATCGCTCGTACTCACAGGTGCATAGGGAATACCTCCCTTAGTTTTGCCTAAGGCATTGACAGAGCCTGGAAATAGGGCCGTGCCAAGGGGCGTCTGTTCTCGTCTTGCGGCGGCTGTAACAATCCCGACCGCGACACGATTGGTTCTAGAGAGTATCTGACGCGATCGCTTCGTCACCGGAATCAGCTTCTTGCGCCCCGTAGAACCGCTGGTAATGTTGAAGTAAATGAGCGGCTCTGCTGTCAGCACATTCGTTTCACCGTCAGCCATCCGCTGAATATAGGGTTCAAAGCCGCTGTAGGGCTGAACGGGGACCTGCTGCCGGAATTGTTCAACGGTCTGAATCTCGGAAAAGCCGTACTCTCGGCCAAATTCGGTGTTCTGATGAGCCTGGAGTAGCGATCGCAAAAAACCAGTCTGCACCTCAATAATATTTTGAGTTTTACGAGTGAAGTTCTTCTTTGACCATTGGGTGACCAGACCCAACATCGTCAGAGCAAAATTTGCCATAGGTCTCCTCTCAAATCCTTACCAGCTCCAACACATCCAGCGAAACTCTAACTTAATCCGGGCAGAAATCGCTTTGCCGCGAGGCCACGAACTCAGGGCTAATCGCCTGGGCGTCTATTCCCAGTGAGGGTTTTAAGTAGTGGAGTTTGCACTCTGTTTGCAAACGTTCAAATCCGCCGCTGGTAATATTTAGCAGCAGGGTCTCTGCTTTATGCACCTTACCAGACTGCACCGCCTGCAATAGAGCGGCGGCGGCCACCCCTGAAGCAGGACAAATATCAATACCCTCTAGCTCTGCAAACAATGCCCTGGCCTGCTGCGCCTCTGCATTGGTGACAGCATACATGCTCCCCTGCGATGCCGTTAGTGCGTCATAAACACCCCCCGCAATTGAGTAGGCTGGCTGGCGATTGGTGAGCACCTTCGCAGAGGCTTGATTAATGCGCATCTTGGCAACGGAGGCTGTCATTTCCTCAATCTCCCGTTCACCAGCCTTCCAGGCATCGACCATCGGTGTAAAGGGCGCGTTTTGGGCTAGATGCAGCGTCATCGCCTGCTCGCCAAATCGACCATCCTGGAGCAGCCGTAGATTCGCTTCCCAAGCTGCGATGCCGCCCGTTCCCGACCCGACGGCCTGAAAATAGTGGTCAGGAATGCGACCCAGGGTGACGGCGGCATCAATCACCGTCAGTCCCATACCGTCACGACGACCAATGTTGGCGGCTCCGCCCTCAGGGAAAAAACCGTCAAGCTTGCTAATTAAGCGACCGAGCTGGATCGCGTCAAAATAATCTTCGCTCTTGTTTACGATCACGAGCCGAACAGAGGGATTGAACGATTCAGAGGCCCAGATGGCGGGCAGACTCTTTTCGGGAATCACGAGGCACAGGGGAATGCCGTGGCGAGAATAGATCTGAGCAAAGGCCCTGCCGGTATTGCCTGCAGAAGAGATCGCCAGCACCTGCTGATTCTCTTGGGGAATTCGGGCCAAGACAGTGACGGCTTCTAGTTCTTTGAACGAGCAGGTCAATAGGCGAGCATTGCGCTCGGGCCAGTAGCCGCTGAAGCTAATCCAAAGCTGTTCTAGTCCAAGGTGCTGAGCTAAACCTTGACTTTGGTAGGTGATCGGCTTGCCAACATTCGATAGGTACTGCTCAACCGGTAACCAATCAATGAATTGAAAGAGTCCAGGAAGCTGTGGTCTGACGGTGAGCTGCTGGCTGGCATAAACGGCCCGCAGCAGGGAGGGTTCATGTTCTTGATCGCAGTGCAGTCGAAACGGATCGGGGGCATATTCTGCGCCACAGAATAGACAGCGAAAGCGATACTTGGGCTGATTAGCGGGTGGCGAAAAACGTTGAAACACTACATCAAGAGTCCTTATTGCTGTCAAGAGACGGCTATGACATCGATACCCTACAGTTTTTTACCCAATTATCATAGCGACTGGCCTATGAAAGTTACGGGATGTGATGCCCAGTCCATGACGCAGATCGTTCAATATTGTTCGCGACAGCCTCGCGCACGCGAGAATCGCTGCTGCGGGTTCACAATCAAGGGGACATTAATGGTCTAATAAAAAGCAGCCTCGACCACTCCTTTGAGATCAAGCTCAAAGCGGAACGGATGAGCCGTCGTTGCCTGAGCGATTAAGAACCAGATGTCTAATCCAACCTTTGATGTCAAGGTGCCTGCCACCAGTGCGAACATTGGTCCTGGTTTTGACTGTTTGGGGGCTGCGCTGACGCGCTACAATCGCTTTCAATTTACAGCTCTTGATCCGGCGGTTGGCCCGCTGCAGATTCAGGTGCAGGGAGCTGAGGCTCAACAGGTGGCAACGGATGCAAGCAACCTGGTTTATAAAGCCTTTGTGGCTTATTTCCGAGACCGACCGGTCCCGCCTGTACAGATCAAGATCCGGCTTGGGGTGCCGCTTGCCCGTGGACTCGGAAGTTCGGCAACGGCCATTGTGGCAGGGTTAATGGGAGCCAATGCGCTAGCGGGTTCGCCCCTGACGAGGCAACAGCTTTTACCGCAGGCCATCGCCCTAGAAGGTCACCCTGATAATGTTGCACCTGCTCTGCTAGGCAACTGCCAACTGGCGGCGAAAGATCAGCAAACAGAGCAGTGGACGCTGTGTGATGTGCCTTGGTCCCCCGAGGTTGTCCCGATTGTAGCCATTCCTGATTTTGAGCTGCCGACCTGCTCTGCTCGCCAGGTGCTGCCCAAGTCCTGTGAATACAGTACCGCTATTTTCAACGCCGCTCATCTGGGGCTGTTGATTAGGGGCTTAGGGGCAGGTCATGCAGACTGGCTGCGGGCGGCGCTGCAGGATCGGCTTCATCAGCCCTATCGGCAGGGTTTGATTCCAGGCTATGGGGCGGTGGCTCATGCGGCAGCTGAGGCGGGGGCCTATGGAATGGTCATTAGCGGGGCGGGGCCAACGTTGTTAGCACTGGGGCCAGTTGTGAGGGGAGATGCGATCGCAACTGCAATGAAATCGGCATGGGCATCAGAACTGAGCGCCGAGACTGCCGTTCTCCAGATTGATGATCAGGGGGCTACGGCTGAAGCAGTTGGCTCGTAGGCAGACATCAAGGTAGACAATTTCATTTTTAGCGTCATTTTCAAGAAATTTTCAGCTCATTGTTAGAGTTTGGGCGCGAATAGCCAACACTAGGCAAAAGTTAAATCGGTCCGTTTCCTCTGACCGAGCATCCCCATCGCAGGCGATACCTGAAAGTTGATCGCATGACCCTCAGTACAGAAAGGCTCGGACACGCACAGCGGCTCGTGGCTCTTCAATCCACTTTAGAGCAGATTCGGCTACAGCAGCAGATAGAACCGCTGTTGGCGTTAGCCCTGGAATTTATTCAGGCGGTCTTTTCCTATCCTTTAGTCTGGATTGCCACGTACAACCCCGATCGGCGTGAACTAACAGGGGTGCATGGCGCCATGCCCAAAACAGAAAAAACAGCCTGGGCACAGCAAGGACTCAAGGTCTTACCAGGAGATTACTTTGATCAGGTTTTACTCACAGGTCAGCCCGCCGTCATCGCGGATCTGCAGCAAGATCAGCGAGCCGGTCAGTGGCAAACCATCGCCAGCCGCACAGAGATTGAAGGCGCCCTAATCTACCCGCTGTGGCACCACAATCAGCCTTACGGCGTGATCCTGATGGGATCTCATCACTGGGGTGGCAACCCACGCCCGGAAGAGATGACCCACCTCTCTATCCTCTGTGGTGCATTGGGAGCCGCCCTGCACGACCTACAGCCGCAGGGGCAATCTCCGGGACAGTTACATCAATCTTTGCAAGCCGCCATCGGCCAGCTAACGTTGATCAGCGGTTTTGAGGAACGATTGACGGTCGTGCTTCAGTTTCTGCATCAGGCTCTGTCGCCCGCGCAGACCAGTCTGTATTGGTTAGACACCCAGCAGCAATGTTTTTGGCAGCGACTCTTCTATCGAGCTGAAATGAGCAAACGTTCACGGGGGAAACGGTCAACCCCGATTGAAGTACCGCTGTCAGATATTCAGCACTTTCACCAAGCACTGCGGACCGAACCGGTAGTGGCCGTCAGTGAAATTCAGGGTACTGTCAGTACAAAAGCTCCCGCTCGACTGATGCATCAGATGAGGCGGCGATCGCTCCTCAGTGCGCCATTGATGATTAATCAGCAGCTTTGTGGATTTTTAGCGGTCGAAGGTACAGAGCCTCGAGTCTGGCGGGATCAGGAGAAGCAGCTTATTCAAGCTTTTGCCCAGCTTGCTAATCTCGCTTCTCCAACCATGATGGAGGAAGGACTGCCCAGTGCATCGAACAATAATCATAATCGCCTGATTTTTCAAACTCTACAGTCCGTCGCCCAGTCCCAAGATTGGACACAAACACAGCAGCAGATCATGGAACAGGTCTGTCTCCATCTCCAGTCTCAGTGGATGGCTGTTTTAAGTCCTGATCCCCGCACGGGCCAGTTTCAAATTGTCCAGCAAATCCATACACCCAAGCTCAAGCCCTCCACAGACCCATTCCAGCCCCTCAGTGAGGTGGACCGGAATATGATCCGACGCAGTGAGCAGGCGATCGCCATTGATAACCTCACCGATGATTTACGGCTACTGGCCTGGAAACCCAAGATTGATGCCTTAGGTATCAAAGCACTTTTGCTATCTCACACGACTCAAGATCAGCAGCTCGATCAGATTTTGCTCCTGGGTGGTCTTACCCCACGCTCCTGGACTACGGCAGACTGTGATCTACTCGACCGCGTAGGTCAGGCTCTGAATGCAGGGCGGCAGCAACACCGACTCCAGGTCGAAAATCAGCAGCAGAAAAGGCTGAATACGATTGTGCCGCAGAGCTTGATCCGACAGGATCAGGCCGCTAATCCTAAACAACTGGTTACAGACGCGCTACAGGACATGGTGGAGATGCTGTCTGTCCCGGCCGCAGCCGTGGTGTTCTGGGAGGGAGGGCAGGCGGAAATTGCGGCCTGCGTCGCCTCACCCCCTGATTTTGATCTAGCGCAAAATACGCCTATTGATATGGCCCAGGATGCCTTACTGCAAAGCCTCCTAACACTGGGACCACCGCAAATCCAGGAAGATGCCTTGCAGAATATTGTGGCCGTGCCGGTTCAGGATTTGACGCCCGAAACACGGCTATGGCTCAACTGTCGTGCCCTAGAGCAGGTGCTGGCCATACCAATTCTAGAGAGTGATCAACATCAGTCGCTGGGTGCTGTCATTTTTGGCAATAACTTTAGGCCGGGAGGCGACTCGCGCACCTGGGATCTTCAGCTTGTGGGTGGGGCGGCGATGCTGGTCCGTCATTTGGCGAGTCGCTATCGCTCCATGGTGTCACTCAAGCGCAACAGAAAGCAGTTACAGTCTTTGAATTGCCTGAACTGGTACCAGTACCGACAGATCGAACGGCACTGCCAAACGGCACTAACCTACCAGCGAGACCCGCAAGTTCAAGGGGCAGCGTCACCTGCCGCTCAGGCATTGTTAGCAAAGAGTCAAGCTGCCATTGAAAAAATCGAGCAGTTGATGCAGATCGATAGTGAGCAGTTCCCTCTTGAGGAAACCTCACTCCCTATCGCTTCGCTGCTCAGACAGTCGTTGGCGAGGGTCTCTACCCTCGCCAATCAACGCCAACTCTGGACCCAGGTTCATAATCTCACGTCTAATTCCACGGCAACTGGCGTTAACCCCAAGCTAGAACAGATACTCTATGAACTCTTGCTAGCGGCCTGCTATCGCTCTCAAGCAGGCCAGCGGATAGATATTTGGTGTCGGCTTGCAGATTCTCAGTGGCTAGAGTTATCCATCACAGATCAGGGACTTATAAATCCTCAGATGATTGCGGACCTGACCAACCGTAGCGACGTAGATGCTCCAACGCTAAAATCTCCTCCCGGGAAGCATTTAAGAGCTTGTCAAACATTAATGAAGCGACTGGGGGGACAGCTAGAGTTTGCCCAGCTTGATGATGGCCGCGTCCTCAGTCGACTGATGTTGCCTTTGAAATCGTCTTTGAGAGTGTAGAGACAGAAAATAGGCCTAATTCTTAGAGCCTAAGAATGCCAAAAGTAAATAGATGTTCTGTTTCTCAATATGCTGCCTACTGTCTTAACAGATTAACGGCTAAAGACGGTTACCCATTAGAGCGCTGCAAGTATTGTGCAATGCTACTCTGCTTCTGCTTGCTGAACTAAAGCATGAGTGCTTCCAATGATTTAAGTCCCTAGCTGAACCCACTGCGGGATAGAGTTCATAGCAACTAAGGGTGCTGTCGCTTGAGCTACGCAAGAAAGGCCAGCAGGCACATTATTCTCAGAAAATTGACGTTTCATTACAATAAACTCAAGGCAACGCGACCTCAATGAGTGCTGCGGCATCTTGATATTTCTTGCCTTAACTTAAGTCCATCGAGCTTATAGAAACAATTTGGAATTCATATCTCTATTTTGCAGCATTTCTTTAGAGCCTCCTAAGACAGCTAGAATTTGTCTTTTCCATCAATCTGTATTAAAATTTTCTCTGGTCAGAGCATAAACTTGACTGCTGACATGGATTATGGGGTGGGTCAACCTACGATTGGGCAAGAGCTCTGCAGGAAATGGGTTGAAGAACGATCTACGACCTAGAAAGCCAATTTCAGAGTATGGCATCCCACCTCTAGCAGATAACTTCACTTTTTGAGACGTTGATCTATCAAGCATTTCTTATGGTTTACGTTAGAAAGATTATTCTGATAGCTCCTAAAGTATGTCGGGATATCTAGGCGAAATGGCCGTTACTTGGCTTTCTGCTCTACTACTCCGTTTCCAAACCTTCATTAATTTCTGCTGTCTTGTAGCTTCAGATTTGCACCGAGACCCAATTCCTGTGAGGATATCCTTTAGCCTTACGGACATCGCGATCCTTCTGCTTTGGTAAAGCTCTAAGAAGGGCAAGTTTTTCCTGCAGTCTTGTTTGAGAGGCAGGTGACTCAGATGAACTCGGGTTGAAGATCCTCGCAAGCTTTCTAAAACGATATCTATTAAGCAACTCCCATGACTTCACCCACTACGACAGATCAAATTTTACTGAATGGAACCGAAGGTGATGACGACCTTCTAGGTACACCTGGTGCAGATGTGATTTGCGGCCAAGCCGGCCAAGACACCATCAGTGGCTTAGCAGGAAATGACTCTCTGCTTGGGGAAGCTGGAAACGACACCCTAACCGGCGGTGCGGGTGATGACACGCTAGCGGGTGGTGAGGGTGATGATACGGTCATTGTTAATAACTTCAGCAGTATAGACTCATTTGACGGTGGTGCAGGGCAAGACACCATCAGATTTGAACCCAGTGATGGACGTAACCTCACAATCTTTGTGGAGCAAGGGGGCGTTGGAGATCGCCAGGCAGGGGGGCAATCGTTTCAGAATTTTGAGCACATTATCACGGGGGATGGCAACGACAACCTCATTGGTGATGCAAATGACAATAGCCTGAGCGCGGGTGCCGGGAACGATACACTCACTGGCGGTGCAGGTGACGACACGCTCACAGGTGGTGCGGGTGATGACACACTCACAGGCGGTTCTGGTGATGATACGGTCATCGTCAATAACTTCAGTGGTCTAGACTCATTTGACGGCGGTGCAGGGCAAGACACCATCAGATTTGAACCCAGCGATGGACGCAACCTCACAATCTTTGTGGAGCAAGGGGGCGTTGGAGATCGCCAGGCAGGGGGGCAATCGTTTCAGAATTTTGAGCACATTATCACGGGGGATGGCAACGACAACCTCATTGGTGATGCAAATGACA